>VBGE01000128.1 GCA_005880345.1 Chloroflexota bacterium
GGCGAAAGCGTGCAGGCGATGACATCAGAGCTCGCGCGATAGATCTCCATGCATGCCGAAATGCGCGGCGCGTTGGATCTATTTCAAGCGCTTTTCGAACCAGTAGGCTGTCGCTTCAGCGCTCGGCCAAGGCGAGGCGCGCGGCCAGGGCGACGAAAGCGCCCGCGAACACACGGCGCATCCAGGCCATGACCCGCGGGCGCGAGAGGATCCGCTCTCGTGCTGCCGAGGCGACGAAGCCGTAGCCGGCAAATACGACCAGCGTCATGGCCATGAACACCGCTGACAGCTCGAGCATTTTCGGGATCGGGCTGGCATCGCTGGTGCTCACGAACTGCGGCAGGAATGCAAAGAAGAAAAGGGTCAGCTTTGGGTTCAGCAGGTTGATCACGACCGCGGTGAGGATCACCCGGCCGGCCGAGCGGCTCGGCGTGCCGTTCGTGATGGCGAGGCCGCCCCGCTCCCGCCACGCGCTCCAGGCCAGAAATAGAAGGTAGGCGACGCCCAGGTACTTGACGGTCTGAAACGCGAGCGCGCTTGCGTTGAGGACCGCGGCCAGCCCCAGGATCGCCGCCAGCATCTGGGGCACGATGCCGAGCGTGCACCCGATGGCCGCCACCACGCTGGCGCGGTAACCACGCGAGAGGGCGGTGGCCAGCGTGTAGATGACACCCGTGCCGGGCGTCACCACGACGATGAGTGACGTCAGCAGGAACGCGAGGCTCAAGGCGACGCAGGTTACGCCGGCAGGTCCTTGCTCCTCAAATAGGAGCTTGACAGCGCCCGTAAGCTCGTTGCATACTGCGCATGCATACTGAGTATGGATATCCGAGAGATTGTCGCTTAAATACGGGGTGCTGGGGCTTCTGAAGGGGGAGCCGCTCCATGGATATGAGGTCAAGAACCGCTTTGAGTCGATGCTGGGTGGGACCTGGGAAGTCAACATCGGGCAGATCTACACGACGCTCCAGCGCCTCGAGCGCGACGGGCTCGTCCGGCCGGTCGGGCCTCGGGGCGACCGCGGCAAGCTGCAATACGAGCTTTCGAGCGAAGGCCGCAAGGCACTCGACGAATGGCTCGCCCAGCCCGACTCCGGCCCACAACAGCTGCACGAGGAGATCTACGTGAAGCTCCTCCTCGCGACCCGCATCGCCAACGGCGACCTGCAGGGCTTGCTCGCTCGACAGAAGCGCGCCTACCTGCAGCGCCTGCGTGACCTCAACCGGCTGGAAGAACGGGCGCGCCGTGATGGCCGCATGGACCTCGCGCGGCTCGTGCGCGGCGCATTACTGCACACGGAGGCAGACCTCAAATGGATGGACGAACTCTCTTCAGAGCATTTCGGGGCGGTGGAGGTACGGGAATGACTGAGCTGATCCGGCTCACCGACGTCACCAAGGTCTATCAGGGAGGCATCACCGGCGCGTTGAACGGAGTGTCGCTGGCAGTGGAGAAGGGCGAGTTCACGGCGATCATGGGCCCCTCCGGCAGCGGCAAGTCGACGATGCTCAACCTCGTCGCCGGGCTGGACCGGCCGACGTCGGGGACGGTGGTGGTGGGAGGGACCGACCTGGGCAAGCTCGGTGAGGCAGGGTCGGCCCGATTCCGCCGCGACCACATCGGCTTCGTCTTCCAGTTCTTCTACCTCCTGCCCAACCTGACCGCCCTCGAGAACGTCCTCATCCCGGCCCAGCTGAAAGGCGGCGCGGCGACGGGCCGTGGGCATGAGCTCCTGGAGCAGCTCGGCATCAAAGACGTCGCGGACCGCTACCCGGCGCGGCTGAGCGGCGGCCAGCAACAGCGCGTCGCCATCGCTCGCGCCCTGATCAACAACCCGACGCTCCTGCTCGCGGACGAGCCGACGGGCGCGCTGGACACGCAGAGTGGCGAGCAGGTGATGGAGGTGCTCGGCGGCCTGAACGGCGGCGGACAGACGATCCTCCTCGTGACGCATGACGCCAAGCTCGCGACGCGGCATGCCGCTCGCGTGATCAGCGTCATGGATGGAAAGATCGTCGACGACGCGCGCCTCGAGAGTCCGGAGCGCGCTCCGTCCGACGTGATCCGCGTCAGGGGTGAGGAGGCGACGCGATGAGAGCCGTCATCGTCAAGTCGCTGGCCGACCTTCGCCGGCGGCGGCTGCAGGCTGCAGTGATATTCGTGACAGTCCTGTTCGCGATGGCGGCGGGCACCACGGCCTTGACCCTCACGTCGCAGACGCGTGACCCATACCAGATCGCTTTCGACAAGCAGAGGGGCGCACACCTGCAGGTGGCGTTCAACGCGACCACGGACCAGAAGCTGCTTGGCAATACGCCCGCACTCATCGGCGCCTCGTCATCCGGCGGTCCGTATCCTGCCAGCAACATTCAGTTTCGGTTTGGCGACCGGAAGTTCTTTGTCGACGCGGTTGGCCGCGACAACCCGGGCGGCGCCGTCGAAGTCCTCAGCATCACATCGGGTCGGTGGCCTGTATCCAACGACGAGATCGTGCTGACCAGGTCTTTCTCCGAGTTGAACAAGATCTCGGTGGGCGACCGTTTGAAAGTCACCAGCGTCGCCCAAACACCGTCGCTGACTGTGGTCGGCGAGGCAGTCGATATCGATGAGGGGAGCGCCGATCTCAGCAGCCAGCGCGCGTGGATGTTGCCTGCCGCACTGCCGGCCCTCTCTACGCCCGACTCGTCCTTCTACTTGATGGACTATCGCTTTCCAAGCGATCCGACGAGCGCCCAGCTGCAGGCCTCCATCGATCGCTTGAAGTCGGGCCTTCCGCCGGGAAGCGTCACGGGATCTCTGAATTACCTGCTGATTCGGAGCATCTTCAACATCACCAACCAGATCCTCACCGGCGTGCTGGTTGCGTTCAGCGTCTTTGCCCTCGCGGCGACGGTCGCGATCGTCGCCACGCTGGTGACCGGAATCGTCATCTCCGCCTATCGCGAGATCGGGATCATGAGGGCAGTCGGGTTCACGCCCTACCAGGTCGTCGAGGTCTTCGCCCTCCAGATCGTCATCCCGGCGCTTGCTGCATGTCTGGTCGGTGTACCCGCAGGGACCGTCGCCAGCCAGCCGCTGCTGGCCAACAGCTCGCACGCTCTTGGGCTCGCGTATACACCCACGTTCTCGATCGGACTGGACCTCCTGTTTCTCTTCGGTGGATTGCTGGTCGTCGCGGTCGCCGCCATCGTGCCCGCCCTGCGGGCCGGGCTGCTCAAGCCGATCGTCGCCATAACCAAGGCGTCCGTACCTCGGGGCGCCGGCGGACGCCTGCTCAGGCAGGCCGCGGCACATGTTCGGCTTCCACGGCCGGTGGTCCTGGGCATCGGCGATGCGTTCGCCCGGCCGCTTCGAGCGATCCTGACGCTGGTCACGGTTCTGCTGGGCGTGGCGACGGTAGTCGTCGCCGTGGGCTTGCCGCGCAGCTTCGAGCTCATCAACAACAGCGAGACTGGCGCCGGCCACTATCAGGTGATGGTCACCCGCAGCAACGCATACCCCGACTCCGAGGTGATGCGATTGCTGAACAGCCAGCCGGAAACGGCACGAGTGGTCTCAATTGGCGGTCAGAACGTCATCGTCCCGGGCGTTGCCGACCCGGTGAACACGCACCTTTTCCGCGGCGACTCATCGCGGTTGGGCTATATGGTCGTTGCGGGCCGCTGGTACACGGCGCCGGGAGAGGTCGTAGCCCCGGCGGCATTGATGCGCGACGCGCATCTCAAGATCGGCGACAGCTTCACGGGCACCGCCAACGGGCAGCCCCTCCAGCTCCGCCTGGTCGGCGAGACCTACGACATCAACAACCTCGGCCATTCGCTTTTCATGGACATCGCGACGCTGGCATCGGTGACGCCGGCCGTTGAACCCTTCCTGTACGACATCACGCTCAGGCCCAGTTCCGATGTCTCCTCTTACGTGCGTCGGGTTGCAACCGCACAGCCGGATCTTCTCGATGTGCGCGCCAGCGATACATCCCTCATCGCCCCGGTCAAGATCATCGACCTGGTGCTGCTGATCCTTGCCGGGATCCTTGCGCTCATCGGGGTCGGCGGTGTGTTCAACATGCTGCTCCTCAACACGCGCGAGCGCGTGCGCGACACGGCGACCCTGAAGGCATTGGGCATGAGCCCTCGACAGTTGATCGTCATGGTGGGCGCCTCGGCAGGACTGCTGGCGCTGGTGGGTGGCGTTGTGGCAATGCCGCTCGGCCTTTCACTGCACCACTTGTTGAACGATGCGATCAGCAAGTCGGCCGGTAAT
>VBGE01000129.1 GCA_005880345.1 Chloroflexota bacterium
AGGAGACCCTAAAGGTCATCCACGAGCACGGCACGCAGGTCTTGCTCGTGGCTTATGGCGCCCCGGCCCAGGAGCTGTGGATCGACCGGCTGCGCAACCGGCTGGGCGTGGCCGTCGCGATCGGGGTGGGCGGTGCCTTCGACTTTCTGACGGGCCGCGTTCCGCGCGCGCCTGGATGGATGCGGCAGTCCGGGCTCGAGTGGCTGCACCGCCTGGTCCGCCAGCCCTGGAGGATCCGCCGCATGGCAGTGCTCCCGGTCTACGCGGTGAGAGTTCTCACCTCACCCAAGTAAGTTCCTGAGCGCGCACAAGTAAGATCGCCACTCGTGCTCAGCATCGTCGTGCCGTGCTTCAACGAGGAGCAGCGGCTGCCGCGGACCATCGAGCAGATCCAGCGCTATCTCGACGGCAAGCACGCCGACTATGAGCTGATCCTGGTCGACGACGGCAGCTCCGACGGCACGCGCCAGGTCATGGATGCTGCCGCTGGCCGGCACAGCTCCGTACGCGTCGAGGCGCTGCCCCATAACCGAGGCAAGGGCCGGGCACTCGCGGTCGGCGTCGAGGCGGCTCGCGGCGAAGAGATCCTGCTCACCGACGCCGACCTCTCGACTCCGATCGAGGAGCTCGAGAAGCTGCAGGCCGCGTTTGACAAGGGCGCCGGCGTGGCCATCGCCTCGCGTGCGCTGCGCGAGTCGCGCGTGGAGGTCTCGCAGCCCGTATATCGGGTCATACCCGTGTTCGCAAGCTTGAGCACGGATGGATTCGGCTATGACCCCGAGGTGCTGTACCACGCGCGCAAGCGAGGTGTGAAAATCGCGGAGGTCCCGGTGACATGGCGCAACTCGGCGCCGACCAAGGTCAGCCCGGTGCTGAGCTCTCTCGACATGCTGAAGCACGTCCTGCGGGTCAGGCTGCGGGGATGAGCGCCGAGCGCCGGCTCACTGAGCGGCAGTCGCAGCCCACCGAAGTGCTCGTGGTGCTTCCGACCTTCAACGAGAAAGACAACCTCGAGCGCGTCGTCGCCGGCGTGCGTCACCTCGGGCACGACGTCTTGATCGTGGACGACGCGTCGCCCGACGGCACAGGCGACCTTGCGGACCGGATCGCCGCATCAGACTCCGGCGTTCGCGTCCTCCATCGGGAGCGCAAGCTCGGCATCGGCAGCGCGTACGAGGACGCGTTTCGCATCGGGCTGGCCGACGGCTCGGCGCTGTTTGTCGAGATGGACGCCGACGGCTCGCACCGGGCGCAGGACCTCGGCGGGATCGTCAACGCCGCCCGCGGGTGTGGGGGGCTGGCGATCGGGTCGCGATATGTCCGCGGCGGCCGGATCGTGGGCTGGCCGGCGCATCGCCTCCTGCTTTCGTCGGGGGCGAACATCTACACGAGGTCGTTGCTCGGCCTTCGCGTCCGCGACTGCACGTCTGGCTTTCGGTGCTACACCAGAGCGCTGCTCTCCGCGATCAAGCTCGACGATGTCGTGTCGCAGGGCTACTCCTTCCAGATCGAGATGGTCCAACCAGTTGAAGACGCTGAACCCACTCCAAACCCCTCTCCCCCCAGGGGAGAGGGAAAGGGAGAGGGGCGAACGAAGAAGTAACGGCCCGCAATCCGCCCCGCACGACTGGTACCTCCCGCTTCTGGTCGGCCTCGCCCTCGCCGTCATCACCGCCGTCCCCTACGCCTACGCCTACGCGACCCAGCCCCCGGGGCACGTCTTCGTCGGCTTCTTCTACCTCTGGGACGACGCCACCACCTACATCGCCAAGATGCGGGAGGGCTGGGAGGGCGCCTGGGCCTGGCAGAACCGCTACACGACCGAGTCGAGCGGGACTGCCTACCTGTTCCTGTTCTGGATCGGGCTCGGCCACCTTTCGGCGCTGACGGGGCTGCCGCTGATCATCGTCTTCCACCTCGCCCGCGTCGCCGGCGCCTTCGCCCTGATGGCGGCGGGGTGGCTCTTCATCACCCACTTCATCGAAGACCGCTCCGCGCGTCGCTTCGCCCTTTTCTTCCTGGCCTTTGGGCTCGGGCTCGGCCTGGTCATCTGGGCCCTCGGCCATCCCGTCGTCTTCGGCAACCAGACCGAGGGCCTTGACCTCCGGATGCCCGAGCTCAGCGCCTTCTACTCCGTGCTGGCGCTTCCTCACTTCGCCTGGTCAGGCGTCTTCGCCGCCCTCGGTGTTGCGTTGACGCTGAAGGCGATCCAACGCGGGAGCCTGACACTTGGCGTGCTCGCGGGGCTCGCGTGGCTGGGCCAGGCGTCGATCCACCCCCAGATGCCGGTCCTGATGGGCGGCGCGACCGCGCTCGCCCTGTGCCTGCGGCCGGCCAGACCGCGGGGCTGGGTCGCCGCGGCGGTCGCCTTCGCCATCCCGGCGCCCTACATCCTTTATTCGTATCTCGCATTCGTCGGCAACCCTGAGGTCGAGCGCTGGACCTTTCACTCCAAGAATGCGGTCGCGCCCGAGACGATCAGCCTCCTGCTGGCGCTGGCGCCTCAGCTCCTGCTCGCGGCGATCGGATTGCCTGGCGCTCTGCGCCGCCGCTCGCGTGAAGACCTCTTCCTGCTGGGTTGGCTCGTCCTGCTCGCAGCCATCCTGTACCTGCCCAACCCCGCCGGCGACCTGCGCCGCCGGTTCTTCGACGCGATCTACCTGCCGCTCGTCATCCTTGGCGCGCGCGGCCTGTACGAGACGGTCCTACCCCGATTGCGCAGCCTTCGCGCCCGCCGCCTCATTCCTTTTTCTTATGTCACCGTCGCGGCCATCGGCAGCGCGTTCCTCGTCCTGGCGCCCATCGCCGTGGCGGGTCAGCCTCAGTACGTCATCAGCACCGCCGAGTACGACGGCCTCAACTGGCTCGGCGCCCAGCCAACCGGTCGCGTCCTGTGCATGCCCGGCGTTGGGCTATACGTACCCGCGTACAGCTCGGACACCGTGTACGTCGGCCATTACGACGAGACCTTCGACTACGCCAACAAGACCAGGACGGCCTTCGCGGTGCTGACCGGGCAGGCCGACATCGAGCAGTTCATCCAGGACAACCACATCCGCTACGTGATCTGGACCTCCGACCTGCAGACCCCGCCGCCGGCGGCGCTGGGCCCTCCCGGCTACGACACTCCAGATTTCAAGGTGTGGCGGCTTTCCTGATGTAGATCACGGCCACCGAGTCCTGGTACACGAGCGTCCAGTCCGGTTGCGTGGCGAGCACGTTGGGCAGAGGGTCGCCTTTGTTCTCGACGACGTAATCGATCCCGTATCGATCGAGCAGGGTCTTCCAGTCGGAGTGGAGGGCGTAGATGTGCTCGTAGTCGTTCAGGAGGCCGTCGCCCATGAGCGCAGCCTCGCCGAAGATGAACACCTTGCGGTTCGGCTGGGGGTAGAAGCGGTAGGCGAGGTAGCCTCCCCAGCCGTACTGGTTGAACATCCTGGTCCCGACCTCCGGATGTGCGGCCAGCCAATCGGCCGCCGCCACAGGGTACGTCTGCGAATCGAGCGCCGCCTGATGCTCAGGATTGACGTTGCCGTAGACGCGGACCGATGTGACGAGGGCGATGAGGATGAGCACGGCCGCCGTGATCGCCGCGAATCCCCTCCGCGGCGGGAGGTTGAAGGTCCACCTGTGGCCGGCCGCGAGCTCCCTCCACCACTGGCCGTAGGTGTTGATGAGGACGGGCGTGGCGGCAGCGACGAACAGGGCCACGTTGCGCACGTTCTGGAGCGCGAGCCCAAGCCCGAGCAGGACGAGCAGCAGGTCATAGATGGAAGGCCGTTTCAGCGCGAAACCGACGACCGCCAGGAAGATCATCAGCTCGAACGGCCGGAGCTCGACGTTGTGGAAGTTCGGCGACGCCCACTCCACGATGAGCCGCTGCTGCGCCTCGCTGCCCTGAGTCTGGAACGGGTACGGATACAGCTCCAGGAAGTGAGGGGTGACGGCGACCGCGGCTGCGCTCACTGCGCCGATGATCACCAGGCGGCGGACGTGCATCCGATGCGCAGGGTTTTCCTGGTCCCATGCCCAGGCGATGAGCTCGGCCACCAGGGCGACGCCCAGCCAGGCAAAGCCGATCACCCAGCCGCCATGCAGGTTGGCCCACAGCGCCATGACCAGCGGGAAGTAGTTCAGCGCCCGGCTGCGGCCGCTCAGGTAACCCCTCAGCCAGTAGAGCTCCAGGCAGCTGAGGGCGAAGGTGATCATCTGGGCGCGGGGGCCCCAGATCGGCGCGCCCGCGACGGCGGCGACGGTCAGCCCGACTCCCACGATCGCGAAGGGCTGCTGCCGGACCTGGCGGAACATGAGCCAGAAGCCGCTCCACGTCAGCACGCCGAAGGCGACGACCAGGGCGGTGAGGCCGAACATGCTGTACGTCAGCCACATCAGGATCTCGGTCAGGTACTCGTGGTCGGTCCAGGCGTGGCTCGAGGCCGTGAACGTGAAGATGTCGGAGCCTGGCAGGCGCCCGTTCTCGACCATCCACCGGCCGATGCGCAGGTGCCACCAGAAGTCAGGGTCCTGCTCGACGCCGATGAACAGGCCGAGGATGACCATCAGCACGCCGCCGAGCAGCAGCGTGCGAGCCGAGAGGCGCTCGGTCAGCCGCAGGCCGTCAGCGGTGAGCGAAGGGGTTCGGTAGGTAGCGGGGGACGCGTCTTGCATATTCGGGGTATTGCGCCGGGAAAGTCTGGGCCAGGATGCGCTCCTCCCATCGCATTCGCAGCAGCTCGCAGGCGATGAAGTAGACGACGGCCAGGGCGCTCAACCAGCCGCCGGAGGCGATGTTGATGCCGAGGGCGGTGGCGATCTCGCCCAGGTAGACGGGGTGCCGGCTCAGGGCGTACGGCCCGCCGGTGACGAGCCGGCGCGCCTCGGGGATGATCGAGAAGGACCTCCGCAGGTACGCCAGGCCCCAGACCGAGTACGCCAGGCCCGCCGTCGCAAGGATGTCGCCGAACAGCAGCAGGCCATCGCGCCGTGTGCCGCCCGGCAGGAAGCTGGCGCTGATCGCGGCGAAAGTCCCGCTGAAGGCGATGAAGATCACCGCGAACCGGTGGTCGGTACCGCGCTGGGGCAACCGGACCGCGTACAGGACGACCAGGAGTGTGAAGTAAGCCAGGGCGAGCACCTGCTGGACGAGGTAGAAGAGATCCGAAGGGTGCTGGATGCCGTGGAACCCGGCCGCCAGCAGCACCAGCTGCCGGGCCAGGAAGAGGCTGAAGAAGAGGGAAGGGATGAGGCGGCCGAGCACCAGGTCCCGCCAGTAAGCCGCCGAGCGCCCCTGCACGCGCTCTACGACGGGCGAAGCCTCCATCACTCGGGCGGAAAGGTTAGCGACCCGTCCGGCGCCCCCGGTCGTTTTCGCTAATTGAATTGACCTGCCGGGGACCGATGAGTACCATCCTCGTCCGCGAGAGGACCCGGAAGATCCGCAAGAACCGGGACCTGGCACCGTCAATCAGGACAGAACCCTGTAGTCCAGGAAAAAGGAGGTGAAATCGCAGTGGTCTCAATCGTGGTCATCGTGATCCTTCTTACGATGGGCAACCAGATCAAGAACGTCTTCTCCAACGTCGTAGCCGCTCTCGGCGCGTAAAGCCCTCGTATCAGCACCTTCAAGAGAGCCCCGCGAGGGGCTCTCTCTTCTTTACAGCGAATAGGGGCGAAGATCTCGGTCCGCGTGATTACAATGTCGCCACTCTTGAGGATTCCATCGGAGGTGACTTAGTTTTGGCCGTCGCACCTGCTGCAGCTAGACCCCGTCCGGGCGGTGGTCGTTTGTTCATCATCGTCGGCTTGTTACTGGCGGCTGTCGCCTTTGGCGCAGTCATCCTGATCAGCAGCCTGGGCGGCGGCGGAGGCGGCCTCGGCGGCCCCAGCACGCCCGTCATCATCGCCAAGCAGGCGATCCCGCTTCGTCACCAGATCGTCGCGTCTGATCTCGAGGTCGCGCACGCCGCGGTGAACGGAAACGGAACGCTCAACAACACCTACGGCAGCATCAATGACGTGATCAACAAGATCTCCGAGATCAACATCTCGAAGGGCACGATGCTCACGTCGGACATGCTGGCGACGGACATCAACGTCATCCCGTCCGGCGCCGCGCCGGCGTATCTGCCGCTGGCCAAGGGTTACGTCGCGATGACCATCCCGACGGGCGAACAGGTGGGTGTCGCCGGGCACATCAGCGTCGGCGACTACATCACCGTGATCGCCTCAGCCCAGGTCACCATCTTCGCCACGACCGGGCAGCAGCAGAGCGCGCCTCGAGTGGTCAGCAAGACTGTGTTCACCAACCTCCGGATCATCGGCCTCGGACCGGCATCGGCCGGCGTGCAACCGGCGAACGGAGGGGGCTCCTCGACGACAACCACCGGCGCCGCGCAGACAGGGCTGACCTCCAGCCTGACTGTCGAGGTGACCCAGTGCGACGCCGAGTTCCTCACGTGGTTCTTGAACAACACCCAGGTCAGGTACACGCTCGAGTCCTACAGGGACTACGCGACCTCGCCGACAGACAACGGCGACGCGAAGTGCAGGTTGATCACCGACGCACATGGAGTGAGCAACGCGGTCGTAGACCAGGCCTTCAGCTTCTCGAAGCTGTAGCCGGGGGTCAGATGGGCCTCCTCGATAGGGTCAAGCAGAACCAGACGGTTCCGCCGGCGGGGCCGACCGGAAACGGTCCCGCCGCCACCGCGACCCTGCCCGGGGCGGCCACGACTTACGCGTCGGCGTCGACCGCTCCCGCGAATCAGACTGCGGCCCCCGCCGCGCCCGCAGCCGGCGTTCAGCGCGGCCCGGTCGGCGGAGACCTTTCCCCGGCGTTCGCCGCGGCCAAGGTCCAGATCCACTCGAAGCTGATCGAGAAGTTCGCGGACGAGATCGACTCCAGCAACAAGGCGGGAGTCCGCGAAAAGATCCTCGAGCTGGCGGAGGAGTACTTCCGCTCCACCGCGATGACCATGACCAAGAACGACAAGGAGCGCCTTGTCGACTCGGTCCTCGACGACGTGCTTGGCCTTGGTCCGCTCGAGGCCTTGCTCGCCGACGCGAGCATCACTGAAATCATGGCCAACCACCCGAAGCAGATCTACGTCGAGAAGAGCGGCGAGCCGACGCTTTCGGCCGTGACGTTCGAGTCCGAGCGGCAGATGCGGCAGGTCATCGACCGCATCGTCAGCCTGGTCGGGCGCCGCGTCGACGAATCGACGCCGATCTGCGACGCGCGTTTGAAGGACGGCTCTCGTGTCAACGTGGTCATCCCTCCGATCGCCCTCAAGGGCCCGGCGCTGACCATCCGCAAGTTCGCCAAGGAGAAGTGGGGCCCGGCCGACATCGTCAACCGCTTCAAGTCGTCGAGCCCGGAGATCATGACTTTCCTTCGCTCATGCGTGCGGGCGCGGCTCAACATCCTGGTCTCGGGAGGCACCGGCTCCGGTAAGACCACGTTGCTGAACATCCTCTCGTCGTTCATTCCGGAGAACGAGCGACTCATCACCTGCGAGGACGCCGCCGAGCTCCAGCTGCAGCAGCCCCACTGGATCCAGCTCGAGTCACGCCCACCCAACGTCGAAGGCAAAGGCGCGGTCCCGATTCGTGAGCTCGTCAAGACCTGTCTTCGTATGCGCCCCGACCGCATCATCGTCGGCGAGTGTCGCGGCGGCGAGGCCCTGGACATGCTCCAGGCCATGAACACCGGTCACGACGGCTCGATGTCGACTCTGCACGCCAACAACCCGCGCGAGTGCCTGGTCCGTCTCGAGACCCTGGTTCTCCAGGCCGGCCAGGACCTCCCATCCCGCGCCATCCGCGAGACCATCGGCGCGGCGATCCACCTGATCGTGCAGCAGTCCCGCCTCCGCGGCGGCGTGCGCCGAATCGTGAGCGTGGCAGAGGTCATCGGCATCAAAGACGGTGAGATCCAGACCCAGGAGCTGTTCACGTTCCGCCAGCTTGGCGTCAGTGCCGAAGGCAAGGCGGTCGGCTTTCACACAGGCATGGGAACACTGCCAATGCGTATGGAGCACCTCAGGTCTGAGGGCGAAGACATCCCAGAGCAACTATTCGCGCCGATCAAGCAACCATCCCCGGACAAGCTGTACTGACTCCTTTGGAGGATTAGATGCCCCCCACAACCGCGGTTCTCGGATTGATCGCCTTTGCAGGCGTCTTCCTGTTCATCCTCGGTGTCCGCCAGCTGCGACGGTCGGCGGGTGGTACGGAAGACTTCCAGGCGAGGCTGGCGGCTTACGGTGTCACGACGGCCGGCGCGCAGGCGCTGCCCCAATCGGGCGGCGGCCTTCGCGACACGATGAACCGCCTTTTCCAGCCGGCCGCGGACCGCATGGGCCGAGGCAATACCAAGAAGGGCAAGCCTTCCGTGGCCGAGCAGCTTCAGCGCGCGGACCTCAAGCTGAGGCCGTCGGAGTTCTTCATGATCCAGCTCGGCACCGCGGCGGTGCTTGGCCTGATCGTCGTACTTCGCTTCCACATCACACTCGGCAGCATCTCGGTGATCTTCAGCCCGATCGCGCCGATCATCGGCTACTTCCTGCCGACCTTCTACGTCCGCTACCGGATCAGCCAGCGGTTGAAGAAGTTCAACGGCCAGCTCGGTGACACGCTGACCCTGCTCTCCAACGCGCTGAAAGCGGGCTACTCCTTCGCCCAGGCCATCGACACAGTCGCCAAGAACGCAGTCGAGCCGATCGGTGACGAGTTCGGCCGTGCCGTACGTGAGATGAACCTCGGCGGCTCGCCGGACGAAGCGCTCTCCAACATCACCAAGCGCATCGCCAGCAACGACTTCGACCTGGTCGCCACGGCCTACTCGATCCACCGCACCGTCGGTGGCAACCTGGCCGAGATCCTGGACAACATCGCCTACACGATTCGCGAGCGGGTCCGCATCAAGGGCGAGA
>VBGE01000130.1 GCA_005880345.1 Chloroflexota bacterium
GGCCTGCGCAGCGACTAACCCACATCCCGGCCTGCTTCTGTAGCTAGCACCGGTCGTCTGCTCGCGCGATAGACCGCGCGCCCACCCGACCGCACGAACTCCGCCGTTCGTTTCGCTTGTTCGTTTGACATTTCCCAACTTTCTGGAGGATTTGGAATTGAGCTCTCAGACACAGATCAAGGCGCTCGTCACCACGGACTGGATCGACGAGCACGCCAAAGACTCGGGCCTGCGCGTGGTCGAGGTCGACGTCGACCCCTCGGTCTACGAGAAGGGCCATATCGAAGGCGCCGTCGGCTGGAACTGGAGGCGCGACCTGCAGGACCAGCTGGCTCGCGACATCGCGCCCAAGGAAGCTCTCGAGCAGCTTCTCGGCAAGAGCGGCATCGCGCCTGACACCAACATCGTGCTCTACGGCGACAACAACAACTGGTTCGCGGCCTACGCGTACTGGGCGCTGAAGTACTACGGCCACGACAAGGTCCAGCTCGTCGACGGCGGCCGCGTCAAGTGGGAGAAGGAAGGCCGGCAGTACTCGACCGACGCGCCGAGCTACCCGGCGACGCAGTACCACTTCAAGGGCTCGGCCAACGAGCAGATTCGTGCCTACAAGGACCATGTCCAGTCGAAGATCGGCAAGGCTGCGCTGGTTGACGTCCGCTCCCCGAAGGAATACTCGGGCGAGCTCCTGGCGCCGGAGAACCTGCCGCAGGAAGGCGCGCAGCGGGGCGGTCACATCCCGACCGCGGCGAGCATCCCGTGGGCCACGGCGGTCAACGCCGAGGACGGGACCTTCAAGAGCCTCGACGACCTCCGCGACATCTATGGCGGCAAGGGCGTCGTGCCGAACAAGGAAGTCATCGCCTACTGCCGCATCGGCGAGCGGTCGGCGCACACCTGGTTCGTGCTGCACGAGCTGCTCGGCTACCCGGACGTGAAGAACTACGACGGATCGTGGACCGAGTGGGGCAGCGCCATCCGGGTGCCCATCGAGAAGTGAGCACCCCTGCGCAGGTCGTCGACCATTCGGCGCTGAAGGTCAACCAGACCGGCATCGTCGCGACGGTGCTGGTCGCGTTCTTCGGCAGCCTGGCGTTTCGGCCGCTTCTAGTGTTGATCCCGCTGCTCGCGATCGTGCTGCTGCTGGGCACGTTCGTCCCGCAGCTCGCCTTGTTCAAGCAGATCTACTTCAGGGTCCTGAAGCCGGCGGGCATCGTCAAGCCTCGCCCGGTGCAGGACCGCCCCGAACCGCACAACTTCGCGCAGGGATTGGGCGGCGTCTTCCTCGCAGTGGCTTCGGTCTTTCTGATCCCGCTGCCGGTGGTCGGGCTTGCGCTCGCCCTGCTGGTGGCGGTGCTGGCGTTCGTCAACCTGGCTTTCGGCTACTGCGTCGGCTGCCAGATCTTCTTCCAGCTCGAGCGCAGAGGTCTGCTTCGGGCATGAGCTCGCAAATCTGGGCTCTGGCGGCGGTGGGCGCGATCGTGCTCATCGCCGCCGGCCTGGAGACTCTTCGATCGCGGCGTGCCAGGCGGCTTGCCCTCGCAAGCCCCTCCGGCCCTTCGGGCCACCTCCCCATAAATGGGGAGGACAAGCCTTACATCCTTTACTTCACCGGCGACAGCTGCACCGTCTGCCGCACGCACCAGGAGCCAGCCCTGGCCAGGCTCGGCGACGTGCGCATCGAGAAGGTGGACGCGGTCGCGGACCGCGAGATGGCGGACCGGTTCCACGTGTACACGCTGCCGACCACCGTGGTGGTCGCTTCGGACGGCCGCGCCCTCCACGTCAACTACGGCTACGCGCCGGCGCCGAAGCTGGAGCGTCAGCTGGCCGAAGCCAGGGGCACGGAACTGAGGTCGATCGCGACGGCTTAACCTGATCCGGTGATGCGCCGGGTCCCGGTCCTTCTGGTCGCTCTGTTCGTCGCGCTTGCATGCGGTCAGACGCAGAGCTCATCAAATCCGACGCCCGTGCTGGGCGCGATCTATCCGCTCAGCGGACCACAGGCCGAGGGCGGCAGGCAGGAGCTGGCCGGCGTGCAGGCGGCGCTGCGCGTGTCGCATGCCAACGTTCGCTTGCAGGTGATCGACGCGACGACCCCGCAGCAGGCGAGCGCGGCGGTCGACAGGCTCGTCCACGATTTCCGCGTGCCGGTGATCCTCGGCACCTACGGCAGCACGCTTTCCGCCGCGGCGGCCGCTCGTGCCGAGGAGTTGAAGACCGTGTACTGGGAGACCGGCGCCGTCGCCGACCCGATCACGGCGCAGCGCAAGTACGTGTTTCGCACCGTGGCGACAGGCAGCTCGCTGGGCCGGATGGCCGTGACTTTCACGCACGACGTACTGGTACCTCGCTCTGGGGTGTCCTCGCCGCGCGCGGTGATTGTTCGCGTGAACGACATCTACGGCCGGTCCGTGAGCGGCGGCGAAGAGCAGCTGGCCAGGACGATGGGCATCAACGTGGTCGACGTCATCGAGTACAGCCCCAACGCGTACGACGCCGACGTCATCGCTT
Source organism: Chloroflexota bacterium (assembly GCA_005880345.1). Taxonomy (GTDB): domain Bacteria; phylum Chloroflexota; class Dormibacteria; order Dormibacterales; family Dormibacteraceae; genus 40CM-4-65-16. Next base: position 2,515 of record VBGE01000130.1, read on the forward strand.
CGCGGCTGGCCCATGACCGCGCGGACTTCCTGTGGGACGTGAGCTACCTCGATGACGGCGTGGCCATCTGGAAGGCGATCCTCAAGAACGGCGTGCCGTTGAAGGGCGCGATCGGGACCAGCTCAGCGTTCTGCATGCCGGCGTTCGGCGAGCGGCTGGGCAGCGCGGCGATCGGCGTTTACGCTGCGGACAAGCCTGACGGCGACATCGCGCCGGCGGCGCTTTCATCCGCCGGGAGCGCCTTGCTAGCCCAGGCCAAGGCGGCGTACGGCGGTCCGATGGAGATCCCGGCAATCGCGGGGTTCGTCGGCGGGTGGACGCTGTTCCACAACGTGCTGCCCAATGCCGGCCCCTCAGCCGATTCGATACGCGCCGCGGCGGTGAAGGTGGACGTGCCGGTCGGCGACAGCATCAACGGTGGGGGGGTGAAGTTCGCGGCGACCGGTTCGCTCGATGAGGGGCAGAACACGCGGGCCGCGGCTGTGGTGGGTCAGTGGCAGGCGGTGGGAGTCATGAGGATCGTCTATCCGGCTGCCTACGCCAACTGATAGCCCCTCCGGCGCTGCGCGCCACCTCCCCATAAATGGGGAGGACCTAATTGACAGCCCCTCCGGCGCCGCGCGCCACCTCCCCATAAATGGGGAGGACTCTAGTCCGCGCGCCTCGCTCGTCAGCTCTTTGAGCAGGGCGGTTCCGATCCCGCGGCTGTGGTGGACGGGGTCGACGTACACGAGGCTCTCCACGACGTCAAACCCGCGCTGCTTCCATGGAAGCAACCGCGCCCAGCCGATCAACCCGGTGTCATCGACCGCGACCAGCAGCTTGGACCGGCTGCCGTGCATGTCCCACCAGGCCTGGGCCTCCTCCGAATCGAGCGGCTCGGAGTCGATCGTCGCGAATGTCTGGTTCACCGCCCAGTTGTACAGGCCGACGATCGCCTTCATGTCGTCGGGCACGGCCGGCCGAAGTTTGTATCCCCTGGCCGACTTCGCCTTCGCCATCCCGACCATTATGCTTGCCGCCCGTGAAGCCTGAGATCAAGACTCCACTGCCGGGTCCCAAGGCGGCCGAGCTGATCGCACGCGATGCGCGCGCCATGTCTCCGAGCTTCACGCGCGCCTACCCATTCGTCATGGATCACGGCCGAGGTTGCTGGGTGACCGACGTCGACGGCAATCGGTTCCTCGACTTCACAGCCGGCATCGCGGTGGTGACGACGGGCCATTCGCACCCCAAGGTGGTCGCGGCCATCAAGGACCAGGCGGATCACTTCCTGCATATGTCCGGCACCGACTTCTACTACCAGTCCGAGATCGAGCTGGCGGAGAGGCTGGAGGACAGGATCCTGCCCGGGACGCCGGCGCGCGTGTTCTTCACGAACTCTGGTGCCGAGGCGATCGAAGGCGCGATGAAGCTGGCCCGGTATGCCACGGGCCGGCCGAGCTATATCGCCTTCATCGGTGCCTTCCATGGCCGCACTTTCGGTGCGTTGTCGCTCACGGCCTCGAAGGCGAGCCAGCGCCGTCGCTTTGCGCCGCTGCTTTCTCAAGTGTTTCACGCACCATTTCCGACCACGTCGCGCGGGGTGACGACCGATGACTCGCTCGCGCGCATCGAGGAGCTGTTCAGCACGGTCGCGCCGCCGGAGAGCGTGGCCGCCGTCTTCGTCGAGCCGATCCAGGGCGAGGGTGGCTACCTGGTCCCGCCCGACGACTTCCTGCCGCGCCTGCGGGAGCTGACCAAGAAGCATGGAATCCTCCTGGTTGCGGATGAGGTGCAATCCGGCATGGGCCGCACAGGTCACCTGCTCGCGGTCGAGCACTGGGGAATCGAACCCGACATCGTGTGCCTGGCCAAAGGGATCGCATCGGGCCTGCCTCTAGGCGCATTCATCGCGCGGGCGGAGCAGATGAGCTGGCCGCCCGGATCGCACGGCAGCACGTTTGGCGGCAACCCTGTCGCCTGCGCCGCTGGTCTCGCCACGCTCGACCTGCTCGAGGACGGCCTCATGGAGAACGCCGCCAGGGTGGGAGCCATCATGCAGGACGGGCTGCGCGAGATCGCATCGACCCACGAGGACGTGACCGACGTGCGCGGCCTCGGCCTGATGCTCGCGCTCGAGCTGAAGACCCCAGAGCTGGCCGGCCGGCTCGTGCAGTCGGCGTTCGAGCGCGGGCTGCTGCTGCTCACGGCCGGCACGCGCGCTGTGCGAATCAGCCCTCCGCTGGTCATCAATCCCGAAGAGGCCGCGACCGGCCTGGAGATAATCGCCTCAGCCCTAGGCGATTGAGTCGGCGATCGGCTGCGTCGCCGTGGCGGCCGCGCGGTCATCGTCCGCGATTGTCCTCGAGGATTTCGCTTTCTGGTCGTCGACGGCTTTGATCGTGGCCTCGACGAAGAACCTCACGTTGGGCGTGGTCGCACCGGTGGCGGTCGTCAGGGTGTCGATGAACGTCGAGCTCTGCAAGTGGGAGTTCGCTGCGTAGGCGACGAGGGCCCCATCCCAGTCCAGCCAGACCTTCGCGAGCGTCTTCGCGCTGGTCGCCAGCGCCGAGACGGCGGCTGTCTTCTCGGAGTCTCGCTTCGCAACAGCCGCGGCGGTGGCCATCGTGGAGAGGTACGAGTGCTCCTGCAGCAAGAGGTTGGACGAGACACGCAAGTCGACCCGCCGGACAGCGGGATCGCCCGAGAACTTATCGGGGAACAGCTGGGCAATCTGAACCGCCAGAGCATCGCCCAGCTGCGATGTCTGGGCATAGGCGCGATGGAGATCCGCGAAGTAGGTGGAGAACCTGCCGGCGAACAGGTCATCGATGAAGGCCTTGTCGTCTGCCTCTTGTTTCGCCATGATCTGCGACACGGTGTCGGCCGGCACGCCGCTCTGCGCGCTGATGAGCTGGGCGAACTGCGCAACGAACGTGCCTGTCAATCCGGTCATGGCGGCACTTGACTTGTCGTCGTTGTGGGCCACCACGCCAATCGCGTAGTCGACGAGCATGCCATTCTGCCTGTTCCACAGCTGAGCGAACTGCTGGGCCGCTGTGGTCCCGAACGCTCGTCCGAAGACGGTGGTCAGGTCGTTGGAGTTGGTGGCGAGCAGTGACGTATATGCGGGGTACTCGTCCGCATGGTTGACGGCAGCAGCGGATTCTTTGGCGACGATCATCACGTGCTC
>VBGE01000131.1 GCA_005880345.1 Chloroflexota bacterium
CGTTCCCGCCTTCGACGCATGTGCTGCTCGAGGTAGGCGCGGACCAGGTCGTCCTTGCTGCCGAAGGTGTTGTAGAGCGTGGCTTTGGTGACGCCGGCCCGCTCCACGATCCGGTCCACGCCGACGACGTGCACGCCTTCGGAGTAGAAGAGCTCGTCGGCGGCGCGAAGCAACCGATCGCGAGCCGACTGCCGCTCCCTTGTTTTCAGGACCATTGTCTTTTATGCCGCCTGGCGGAATGGATCCTCCGGCCCGGTTATTATACAGACCGTTCTGTCTATCCGACGCCAACCCAAGGAGCCAGACCCCAATGCCGATGATCGATGTGTACGCCGCCGAGGGAACGTTCAGCGACCAGCACGCCCTGGCCAAGGACCTTGCCGCCGCTGTGATGCGGTGGGAGAAGGTGCCTGACATCGCATTGTTCCGAAACAACACTGCCGCCTTTATCCACGACCTGCCCGCCGAAGCCGTGTCCAACGTCGCCGGTGACAGCAACTACGTTCGCGTGCAGGTCCTGACGCCGATCGGGGTTCTGGACCGCGACAAGCAGCTTGGCGTGGTCCGCGAGCTGACCGATATCGTCGCCGCGGCCGCCGGTGACCCGCAGCTCGCGGAGCGCACTTGGGTGCTGATCACTGAATCGCCCGAGGGCGGTTGGGGGATCAGCGGACACGCCAACACCGGTGCCGACATCGTGGCGGAAGCCCGCCGCCAGCTCGCGAGCAAGCAGCCATAGCCGCGCCCGTCCAGTCTCAAGTGCCCACCATGGAAGATGTGGCGACGTCGCGTCGCCGCCTGTCGCCCGCGATCACGTTCGCGGCAGTGGGTGCGATGGTCGTCCTCTTTGCGGCGGCGGCCAGCGCGCCGACGCCGCTTTACGTCGTCTATCAGAAGCAGTGGGGCTTCACCGCCACCACGCTCACCCTCATCTTCGCGGTCTACGTCTTCGCCCTCATCGCCTCTTTGCTCATCGTCGGCGCTCTCTCGGACCACGTCGGCCGGCGACCCGTGCTGGCCGTGGCGGTCGCGCTCGAGGGCATCGCCTTCGTCCTGTTCGTCGCCGCCGGCGGTGTTGGAGGCCTGGTCGTCGCCCGCGTCGTCCAGGGCGTCGCCACCGGCATGGCCTTCTCGACGCTGGGCGCCACGTTGGTCGACCTCAATCCACCCCACGCGCCGACTCGGGCGGGCCTCGTCAACGGTGTCGCGCCCATCAGTGGCCTGGCGATCGGAGCGCTGGGCTGCGGCGCGCTCGTCCAGTTCGCACCCGCGCCGACCCAGCTCGTGTTCGCCGTACTGCTGGTCGGCATCGTCCTGGCGGGCATCGTCGTCGCGTTGATGCCGGAGACCTCGGCGCGACGCCCCGGTGCCATCGCATCGCTCAGGCCGCGACTCTCAGTACCGGCCCACCTTCGCGCGGAAGTCATTGCCCTCATCCCAATCCTCGTCGCCAGCTGGGCGCTCGGCGGCCTCTACCTGTCGCTGGGCCCGTCGGTGGCGGCCACCATCTTCGGCCTGCGCAACCACGTCATCGGCGGCCTGGTCGTCACGCTCCTGTGCGGCGCCGGCGCCGTCACGGCGTACGTGCTACGCGGACGCCCGGTGACCATGGTCCTTGGCTTGAGCGCCACTTTTCTCGCCGCCGGAAGCGCGCTCACCCGGGTGGGCGTCGAGTCCGACCTGGTGTTGCTCGCAGGATTCGGCACGGTGATCGCCGGCATCGGATTCGGTGGGTCGGCACTCGCGTCTTTCGGCACACTCGCCCGGATCGCGGCGCCCAGCGAACGCAGCGAGCTGCTGGCCGTCGCCCTGGTCATCGCGTACCTGGCGTTCAGCCTCCCTGCCGTAGCCGCTGGATTCGCGACGACCTCCGTCGGCCTGCACGTGACGACTGTCGTGTACACCGTCGGCGTCGCATCGCTCGGCGTCATCGCGCTCGCCGCTCAGCGCCGGCGAACAATGACCTGGTGGTGAGGCCCAGGCCGACCGGCTAAGGTCGGTTCGCCTGCTCCCACTCTGACTGACAGCGCATGCAGCGCGTCGCCGTCGGGAGCGCGGCCATCCTTTCCTCGCCGATCGGCTTCCCGCAGGTCTCGCAGATCCCGTAGCCGCCGTGCGCGCGTCGCTCTTCAGCCTCTGCGGCCTGCAGGCGATCGCGCTCGAGGATCGCGTTGATCTGGTCCGCCGTCGCCTTTTCGCTCATGTCTTGAGTTGAGTCGGCGTTCCGAAAGCCCTTGCTCATCAAGTCCAGCTTAGGACGCGATGGAGTGCCTCAGCTTGGGCGCCTGCGCGCACCGCGCCTGCATATGGCCGACTCATCGATTTCCCAGGTTGGCGAGCGATAGTCAGACCGTCCATGTTCCCGGGAATCCTGGCCGCCACGACCTCCAGGCGGCGCATCCTGCTCGCCGGCTTCGGCCTGGTGTGCTCGGCTGTGGTCGCCGCGTGCACCGGCGGCGGCCGGTCTGCATCGAGTCAGAGCCCCTCGGCAGCCTCGACGACCACAGCTTCGGCCGTGCCGGTGCCGACGCCGAGCTGCATCGTCACACCTGCTGAAACCGAAGGGCCGTACTTCGTCGACGAGAAGCTGAATCGAGCGGACATACGGGTCGATCCATCCGACGGCTCGGTGCGCCCCGGAGTGCCGCTCCAGCTGAGGCTCAGCGTGGCGAGCGTCGCATCGTCTTGCACCGCGCTCCAGGGCGCTCAGGTCGATGTGTGGCACTGCGACGCGCTGGGGCTTTACTCAGATGTCAGCGCCGAGCAGTCGGTCGGCAAGCGTTTCCTGCGCGGATATCAGACGACCGACGCCAATGGCGTGGTCAACTTCACCACGATCTATCCCGGTTGGTACAGCGGTCGCGCCGTCCACGTGCATTTCAAGATCCGGACGTTTTCCGGCAGTCAAAAGACCT
>VBGE01000097.1 GCA_005880345.1 Chloroflexota bacterium
GTCGGTTACGACATCGCGTGCGGCAACAAGGCGGTGCTCACCGATATGCCAGGTGAGGAAGCCCGAGCTCGGGTGGGCCAGATCATGGACGACATCGTCTCCACGATCAGCTTCGGCATGGGACGCAAGAACCCGGAACGCGTTGACCACGAGCTCTTCGACGATCCAGCCTGGCCCTTGCTCCGGTCGCTGAACCTGCGCGACAAGGCAGCGGCACAGCTGGGAACGGTTGGTTCAGGCAACCACTACGTCGACATCTTCGTCGACGAGCAGGACCGAGTCTGGGTGGGCGCGCATTTCGGCAGCCGCGGCTTCGGCCACGGCATCGCAACCTGGGCCCTTACGGCCGGCGGCGCGAGCAACGGCATGGACGTGGCGCCTCTGGTCCTGTCCACCGACTCGGCGCTCGGAACCGACTACCTCGCGGCAATGCATCTGGCCGGTCGCTACGCCTACGCGGGTCGCGACTGGGTGTGCGACCGCGTGGTCAAGCTCCTCGGGGCCAACAAGCTCGACGAGGTCCACAACCATCACAACTTCGCCTGGAAGGAGAACCACTTCGGCCAGGAAGTCTGGGTCGTTCGCAAAGGCGCGACACCGGCGTTCCCCGGTCAGCGGGGATTCGTCGGCGGGAGCATGGGTGACGACGCGGTGATCCTGGAGGGGATCAACTCCGCCGGCAATCCCTTGGCGGCGGCGGTCAACCAGGAAGCCGCCCTGTTTTCAACCGTCCACGGGGCCGGCCGTGTGATGAGTCGCAACGCGGCTCGCGGGCGGCGAAGAAGGGTCGGCCGCCGGTGGGTGGACGATCCCAATCACCCCGGCCTGATCTCGAGGGACGACATGCAGGGTTGGATCGCGAAGCGCGGCGTCGTGCTGCGCGGAGCCGATACCGACGAGGCACCCCAGGCCTACAAGCGACTGCCGGATGTGCTGCGGCATCACGCCGGCACTGTTCGAGTCCTGCACACGCTATCGCCCATCGGAGTGGCGATGGCCGGAGCAGGCGAATTCGATCCTTATAAGGACTGACGTTTGCGGGAGGTCGGGCGCGTGGATCCGGCCTCCCCGGCGCAGTCTCCAAGTCTTTCAAAAAGGAGGTGAAAAAATGAATAACGAAACGCTCATCGAGCGCCATTTCGCGCGGATCGGCGTGGAGGCGGTGCTCGTGGAAGGGGAGGCCATCTCGATCGACGTCCGGCGCCGATCGAAGGACGAGCTCTTCGTCCTGGCCATGCCGCACGCGGCTGAGGTGAAGCTTCTCGACGCCAATCGGGCCGACCGGCATCTGTTGCTGCTCGTCGACCACCGGGGCACGAAAAGCCGTTTTCTTTGCGGTCACGACGAGCGGCACTGGTTTGTCGCCGCGATTCCCGAAGATATGTTCGCCAGGGTGAGTGGTATTTCGTTCCCGCTCGGGGATACCTCCCGCCCGCCTCGGCGGTGCTGCGCCACGAGGCTCTCAGTCGCGGCCAGGGCAGCAAGCCGCACTTCATGGAGTTCGCGTATCGGGCGGGTGGAACCCAGGTCTACGTCAACTCGCAGCATCCGAACGGGCTGACCACGCTCGAGTACGAAGCGCTGCCGGAAGCGGAACGCAGGCGCAATAGCTGGCGGGTGATGCAGCGGGACGCCCAGGTCTTCGCGATGGGCAGGATCACGCACAGCGATCACGCGACCATCAACCTTCGCGGTTGGCATCGGGTTTTGATGAACACCGAAAACCGGGCAGCCGCCATGCGGCACGTCGCGTTTCTCGATTAGCCAAAGACCGGTGGGCGGAGGGACCGCCCACCGGGTACGTCTGCGGATCTTTCCGCGTTACGAGCCGCTCTCTTTCTGGCGATGCGATTCGCCATTGCCGTTGAGCGAGCGCATGAACGTCGCGGCTAGGCCTTCCAAGGCTCCACCTCCGCCCGTTACGAGCACCTCGGGCATGACGTCCAGGTTGCCTTCCGAGAGCGCATTGGCGATGGCCACCGCTGCGGTGGGTGTCGAGCCCAGGCTTTCGACCTGGGCCTGGTAGCCCTTCGCCTTCGCCAGGCCGAGCGCCTCGACGGCAGCCGCATCGCCCAGGCCGATCGCCCTGCGCCGCGAGCCTTCCGCCTCGCCGGTGACACGGACGTAAGCCGCTTCGCCGTCCGCCTCGGCCTTGCGCGCGTTCGCCCGCGCGCGGTTGATGTCGACAGACACCTGGGCCTTCGCCAGCTCGGCCTGCATGTCGGCCGTGCCGCGCGCTTTCTCCAGGTCGATGCGCACAGTCTGCGCATCCTTCTGCTGCTCGAACGTCGCCTTCTCCTGGTTCGCGATCTCCCGCCGCGTCAACACGTTGACCAGCTCCTGCGGGAACGTCACGTCCTGGATGTAGACGCCGCGCGTCTCCACCTCGTAAGCCGCGAGGTAGCGCGAGATCGCCTCGAGCGCCGCCGCCTGGACCTGGTCGCGCGTCTCGATGAACCGCACGGCCTCGAGTCCCTGCAGCGTGTTCCGGAAGTGGTTGCCGACGGCGGCCTGCAGCACCTCGTTGACGAGGTTCTGCATCGAACCCACCATCGAGATCACCTTCGGCGCCTTGGTGTCTGGCACGTGGATCTGGACCTGCAGGTCGATCTTGAAGATGAACCCTTCGCGGCTCTTGCCCTCGATCGGGCTCAGCTGCGCGTCGAGATTGTGCGCGACGGAGTTCGCCTCCGCCCAGTTCAGCGTGAGGATGAAGGTCGGCACCTTCTCGGCCGCGTAGATGCGCGGGTTCAGCGGGTACTTGCCCGTGCGCAGCGCCTCGCGCCAGATGCCGCGATGGCCCGGCTGCACGATCGACCCGAATTTGAACTCCGGGCCCGACGTGTCGAGCGTGGGCAGCCCCACATAGCTCTTGATCACGGCCACCTCGCCCTGGTTGACGACCAGCATCGGGGCCGGCTCGACGCGAACCAGGAATGGGTTCAGCAGGTAGGCGCCGTACAGGAGCGGGTCGTGCTGCAGCCCGATGCGTCCTCCGCGGTCCAGGAACGCCTGGAAGTCCTGGTAGTTGTTGTGCAGCTCGTTCTTCTTGCCGAGCAGCGACTCGATCAGCTCCGAGTCGGAGATGCCGGCGTCCTTCTCCAGCGCCTCGATGTCACTGAAGCCGCCGATCCGGCACGCGATGTCGGCAGGCGCGAGCGGGTCGCCCTCGAGCGTGGTCACGATGCCAACCACGTCCTGGGTCGCGTTGGGTGCGATCACGGTCACGCGGAACTGGTCCGGGCTCATGCCAAACGAAGCAGGCGTGAGCGGTCCGCGGGCCGTGATCCGCGGGTCGACCGGAAGTCCGTAAGCCTTGGTCGCCGTGACGACAAGGAAGGCGACAGGGTGAATGGGCGCCAGCGTGCCGGGCGGCAGAACGGGGCGCTGCACGCCCTTCTGGCCCTTGCCCGCAATGAACGCGCCAAGGTCGGTGAAGTTGCCGAACTGAGGCCGGTAAACGGCCGACTTGGCGCCGGTCGGCAGCGGTTCGCCGATCTGGGAGATCACCACGCCGATCTCGCCCGCCGGGACCTGCACCCACGGGTAGCGGATGACCTTGAACGTCGGCCACTGCTTGAACCGGACTCCCGGCATCAGCAGCTGTGCCTGGTAGCCGGCTTCACCGGAAAACGCGATGGGGGTGTCGGTCGTGTTGTGCATGCGCGACACGCGTTTGATCACGAGGCCGACTTCGGCGGGTCCGATAACGACGATCGAACGCTCGACCACGTAGAGCGCCAGGGCAGCAAGAACTGCCAGAAGAGACCACAGCAGAACACTCATGGTGCCTGCCTCCAGGGCTCGATCCTTGCCCTTGATGCGGGGTTCGCCCTACACGGGCGATTGACTTACTTCTTACCCAGTTTCGGCGCCAACCATGCGCAAGATTTGCCGATTCTTCACTGCGATTCCAACCCCAGATAGGCAGCCTGAATGGTTGCATCAGCAAGCAATTCCCTGGACGATCCGGACCTCGTGATCCGCCCGGTCTCGAGCACGTAGGCGGTTTCGGAAACGGTCAGCGCCGTGTCGATGTCCTGCTCCACGAGGAGCACCGCCGTGCCTGACGCCGCGATCTCGGGCAGGCGGCCCACGATCTCGTCGACCATGATCGGTGCCAGGCCGAGCGAGAGCTCATCGATCAGCAGCAGAGAAGGCTCGCTCATCAGGCCGCGTGCTATCGCGCACATCTGCTGCTCCCCACCGGACAGCGTCGATGCGACCTGGTTCAGGCGTTGGCCGAGCACTGGAAACAGGGCGACGACCCGGCTGAGGTCGCGGTTGTTGCGCCGCCAACCACCCAGCACCAGGTTCTCGCGCACCGTGAGGCCGGAGAACAGCCGCCTGCCCTCTGGCACGTGCGCGATGCCGAGATCGACGATCGATTCGATGGACGCGCCCGCGATGTCGCGGTCCCGGAATTTGACGCCACCCGAGCGGACGGCGATCATGCCCGAGATCGCGCGCAGCAAAGTGGTCTTCCCCGCTCCGTTCGCCCCGACGAGCGCGACGATCTGCTTCGCCTCGACCGCCAGGTCCACGTCCCACAGGACCTGGACACGGCCGTAGCCGGCGTTCAGCTTTTCGATCTCGAGCATGCTCACGTGGCACGCCTCCGGGCAAAACGATGTCCAAGGTAGGCCTCGATCACCCGCGGGTCGGAGAGCACCTGGTCCGGCGTGCCGGAGGTCAAGATGGACCCGTGGTGGAGGACGACGATGCGGTCGCTGATCGAAATGATCGCTTTCATCACGTGCTCGACCGCGACGATCGTGATCCCGCTTTCGCGGAGCTGATGGATCAGTCCTACCGCCGACTCGATCTCCTGCGGGCGCAGGCCGGCCATGACCTCGTCGATCAGCAGCAGTCGTGGTCTGCAGGCGAGCGCCTTGGCCAGCTCCAGCCGGCGAGCGTCGGCGACGCTCAGCTCGCTCGGGGCGGAACCGGCGCGGTGCGTTATGCCCACGAGCTCGAGGATCTGATCCGCTGTTTCGAGAGCCTCGCGCACGCTGCGGTCGCGGTGGTTGCCATGCATCGCGCCGATGGCGACGTTCTCGCGTACGGTGACGCCGCGGAACGGCTTGACGATCTGAAATGTGCGGGCGACGCCATCGTGGGCGATGACCCACGGCCGTTGCTTGGTGACGTCGATGCCTCCGACCAGGACATGGCCGCCACTCGGGCGCAGGTGGCCTGTGATGAGGTTGATCAGGGTGGTCTTGCCGGCCCCGTTCGGGCCGATGACGCCGAGCACCTCGCCTGCGGCAACGGCAAAGCTCACATCGCGCAGCGCCCACACGCCGCCGAACTTGCGCGACAGGCCGCGCACCTCGAGGATCGGCACCGGCGCGTCCGCAGGCGCGGACGGCGCGATCACAGCCTGTACCGCCTGATGTTGTCCAGGAGCGAGATCCGTCGCAACCGCCAGGCGTCACGGAAGAAGTTCACGACGCCCTGGGGGAAGAAGACGACGACGACCACGATGATCGCGCCGAAGATCAGCTGGTTGTAGCTGCCGAGATTGATGCGCAGGAACTGCGACAGGAGCTCCAGGCCGACAGCCCCCACCAGGGGCCCCAGGATCGAACCGCTGCCGCCGATGACGACCATGATCACCATGAGGACCGTGAAGCTGGGATCGAACACGTCGCTGGGATAGAACTCGATCTGCTGGAAGGCATAGATCGATCCGGCGCACGCGACGATCGCCCCTGACACCGCGAACGCGATGACCTTCACGGACGTGGTGTTGATGCCAACCGCACCGGCGGCTGCCTCGTCCTCGTGCACCGCGACCATCGCGTAGCCGAAGCGGCTCCGCGCCAGCAGCGCCGACACCGCCACCGACAGCGCCGCGAGGATGAGGAAGGCGAGGTAAAAACCCGGCTTGCCGAAGTAAGGCGTCGGGGCCTGATCGCCAAATGTCGGGATGGTGATGCCGAGGCCGCCCCCGGTGACCGGCGTCATGTTGTTGATGACCTCGCGGGAGCCCTCGGCGGCGCCGAGGGTTGCGATGGCGAAGTAGTGCCCACGGAGGCGCAGCAGCGGCAGCCCGATCAGCACCGCGAACAGCACGCCGCCGGCGATGGCCGCGGGCATCGCGAGCCAGAAGGTGAGATGGCTGTTGTTCATCAGGACGGCCGTGATGTAGGCGCCCAGCCCGAAGAATGCGACCTGTCCGAAGCTCGCATAGCCCGTGAAGCCGCCGATGAGGTTCCAGGCCTGGGCGAGCGCGACGAACATGAACACGGCGGACAGCAGTCGCATGGTTCCCGGCTCGATGACCTGCTGCACCCCGAGCATGGCAGCGAAACCGACGACCAGCGCGATCGCCGCCCACGAGTTGGACAACCTGCGCGTGCGGACCCACTCCGCAAGCAGCTCCCTCCCAGGGCGCTTGCGCCCCTCGAGGATCAGCGCGAGCGGGCTCGCGCTCACACTTCCACGCGACCGCTGTACTGCGCCTTCCCGATGAGTCCCGATGGCCGGACGATCAAGGTCAGGATCAACACCGCCATCGCGATCGCGTTGACCCATGTCCCGGTCAGCACAAGGCCGCCCACCGACTCGGCGATACCCAGCACGAGGCCTCCGACCAGGGCGCCGTACATGTTGCCCAGGCCTCCCAGCACCGAGATGACGAACGCGTCGAGCGTCAGCTGGCCGGGCGTGGTGGTCGGATTGAACGAGCCGACCGTCGCGATCATCGTGCCCGCCACGCCTGCCAGCGCAGCCGAGATGCCGAACGTGATCGCGTAGACGTGTCGCGCGCGGATGCCCATCAGGCGTGCGGCCCCACGGTCCATTCCCGTGGCGCTGATCGAGTGTCCCAGACGAGTGCGGGTCATCACGGCCGCGAGTCCGACAGTGATCGCCAAAGCGAGCCCGCAGGCCGCCAGGCGCCCGTAAGGCACGTTGACCGTACCCAGCGCGAGGCTCTGCGAGGCGTATGACGTCTCGATCGTGCGGTCGTCTGCATTGAAGAGAAGCTGCAGGCTGTTGAGAATCACCAGGCCCAGGCCGAATGTCAGCAGCAACGTGAGGAAGATGGGCGCGTTGATGACCAGGTTGATCAAACCGCGCTGCAGCGCGTAGCCGAACAGGAAGAGAGCGATGGCCACTACGGGCAGGGCCAGGAATGGGTCGAGGCCGAAGTGCAGGTTCAGCAGCCAGGCGAGATAGGCGCCCGTGACCGCGAGGGCGCCGTGGCTGAGGTTGATCACGTTCATGACGCCCCACACGAGCGAAAACCCGACGGCCACCAGACCCAGGAGGCCGCCCTGGACCACTCCGTAGGCGGCCGCCTGGAGAAGCTGGCTCACTTCACGTGCGCTACTTGACGGCGGGCCAGGTCGCTTGCTTGCTCGCGAGGTTGCTCGGGTAAATGGTGACGAACGCGGAGCTCTGGATCTGGATCACGTACATCGGCTTGTTGGTGTTCATCCCCGTGGCGTCGAACTCGATGTGCCCGTAGAACGTGTCCGCCTTGAGGCTCACCAGCGCGTTGCGCACGGCCGAAGCGTCTGTCGAGCCTGCCTTCTCGATCGCCAGCGCGAGCGCTTCGCATGCTGCCGCGGCGTCGGCGGCCTGGTACGGGTACTGGTCGGGCGACCACCCGAAGGTGGTCGTGAAGTTGGTCAAGAACGCGCGGGCGTTGCCGAAAATGCTGTCGGAAGCTGTGATCTCGGGCACCCACTGGGTGCTGCCGAGGACTCCCTCCGAGGATTTGCCCAACGCCGAGATGAACGCCGGCGTGGGCGGCGCCACTGTCGCGGCGAAGCCAAGCTTCGGCTTGATCCCGAGCTCTGACGCCTGTTTCACCGCGGCCACGGCCTCGTTCAGGTGAGCCGAGACGATGATCACGTCAGGGTTGAGGCCCTTGATCGCGATCAGGGCGGGCGAGACGTCGGTGGCATTGGCGGCCACCTTCGTGGATGACGTATAGGCGGTCGGCGAGGGGACGACCGTCATGCCCTTCGCCTGAGCCTCCTTGACTCCTTGCTCTGCCGCATGCTGGCTGAACCCGTCGTTGGCGGCGATGACCGCCACCGTCTTCGGCGCCGGGTTGAGCGCCGCCAGCGCGTCGATGATCGTGGTCACGTAGGTGCTGCTCGGCGACAGGACGGCGAACGTGTTCTTGTAGCCATGCGTGAAAATCGCTGTGTCGGCGCCGTTGCTGTCCAGCATCACCTGGCCGTTGCGCTCGACCACGGGCGCCACCGCCGTCGTGCCGGCGGAACCGTATGGGCTGAGAATGAACTTGTAGCCCTTGTCGTTGTAGCCGTCCACGATCTGGGCGGAGGTCGCGGCCACGCTCTGGTCGTCCTGGGTGACCAGCGTCACCTGGTGCGATTGCCCGCCGAAGTTGATGCCACCCTTGGCATTCAGCGTGTTCTGGCAAAACTTGTAGCCCTGCAGCGTGTAGAGGCCCTCGGCCTGGCCAAACGCGCCGGTCTGAGAGACGGGCGCCGCGAACGTGATCGTCGATCCGGAAGTGTTGGTGTTGCCGCCTCCACCACAGGCCGCGGCGGATAGGGCCACGACGGCCCCGAGAACAACAGAACAATTGGCCCGATGGACCATGTTTTGCAAACCTCCCCCCAAAATCGACGAGCTGGCGATCTAATCGCTTGTATACAGCATTCGGGCCACCGGCGACGCCATGGGCTACGGACGCACGTCGAACGCCTTTGCCATGTCGGCGGGCAGAGTCAGGGCTGGATCGAGGTCGGGCAGCATCCCGCCTCTCTGCAGCGCCTTGACGACCAGGCTCGAGCAGGTCTCGTGGTTGCGCCGCACCCAGCGCAGCGGCCACCCAAATAGAAGGTAGAGGCCCGCGCCGAGCATGTTCAGGTAGCCGAATGCCTGGCCGACCTGCCGCTCCCCATCTTCGACCGCTTGACGCCTGCCCTCAACCGAGAAATCTGGGCCGAGCCGGACGACGTGATACTCCTCCGCCCTGTATTTCGTGATCGGGCTGCGCACCACGCCCAGCGATTCCGCCTCGACCACATCGCCTTCGGGACCCACGATCAAAGCGCAGTGGCTCCAATGGGCATAGGGAGCATCGCTTCCCCAGAAACGCCGCTTCTGCGCGAAGCTGATCAGCCCCGCGAAGAACTTGTGGCGGTGCGTCAGGATGAAGTCGCCCGGGTCGAAATCGGCGGCGTCAGCCCCGGGCCCGTACCGCTCGACCTTGACCATGACCGCTGCCCAGGCCGAGACGCGGGAAAATCTCCTCGGCGAACCGGCTGATGACGCCTCCCTCGAACGCGTTGGGGAGGTTCACGATGAAGTACTGGATGCCAACCTCGGCGTACTCGTGGATGATCTCGGCGATACGCTCCGCCGTCCCATGCAGAGGATGCCATGACCGGACGAAGGACTCGTCCTTTCCGGTGCGTCGCGCAGTGTCGGCCACCACGCGATCGACCTCGCGGCCATCGCCGAGGATCGTGTAGAACTCGATCGTCTTCAGCACCGAGTCATAGTCCCGCCCGACCGTCTCGCAGTGTTGACGGAGCACTTCGAGCTTGTGCCGGACGGTCTCCACGTCGGCGTTGAAGTTGCACGCATCGCCGTACTGCGCCACGAGCTTCAGCGTGACCTTCTCCCCCGCTCCACCGATCCAGATCGGCGGGTGCGGCTTCTGCACCGGCTTTGGCTCGTTGATCGCGCCGCGCAGCTGGTAGTGCGGCCCCTCGAAGTCCGCCTGGTCTTGCGTCCACATCGCCTTGATCACCTGGAGCGCTTCACGCAGCATGCGCAGGCGCTCCGGGGTTTCCGGATATTCGTATCCGTACGCCCGGTACTCGTGGTCGTACCACCCGGCTCCGATGCCGAGGATGAGCCTGCCGTGGCTCATCACGTCTACGCAGCTCGCCATCTTCGTGAGCAGTGAGGGCGGACGGTAGCCGTTGCACGTCACCATCTGCCCCAGGCGGATTGTCTTCGTGTCGCGCGCAAGCGCCGCCATCGACGTCCAGCATTCGAAGACGGACTCGAGCTGCGGGGTCGGCACGGTGTGAAAGTGGTCGTAGACCCACACCGCATCGAACCCGGCTCGCTCTGCCTCGTTGGCGCAGCGGGACATGGTTTCGTACTTCTCGACCGGGTCGCTGATGTCGGCCAGGTCCATCCGCCAGCCCTGCGGAACGAAGACGCCGAGCTTCAGCTCCGTGGCGGCCACGTCCTCAATTGTCGGCTGGATCAGTCGGTCGGCGTCGGGACGTCGGTGGGCAAAGCCTCAGGCGATGCGCTCTGGGCGATCGTCGTGCTGTCTCGGAGCACCTCTTGGGGCGAGGTGACCTCGTCCGAGGCCGGCCCGTTGGCCGTCACCACCGGCGCAGGCATGACGGGAGCCGCCGCCGGCACCTCCGGCTGCGCGATTACGACCGCCGGACGGCGCCTGCCGCCGGCGATCGCCAGGCCCAGCCAGACGAGCATGACCAGCAAGATCACCCCGCCCGCCGATCCTGCAGCCGGCAGGACATACACGGTGAGCTCGGGCGGCGTCTTGTCCTGGCCCGTGAGCACCTCGGTCTGGGCGCGGCTGATGTCGTCCTTGATGTAAGAGTCGAAGGACGAGCGGGCGTCGATGTTCTCCAGCATTGCCAGCTCGGTCCTGTACCGCTGGTTGTCACCCTCGGCCAGCGCCTTGTAGTACGTGTTGGTCAGGTCCTTCGGATCTTTGGCCACCGCGATCGAGCTCTTGGCCAGGTCCTCGTTGATGTATTGGGCCGGGATGAAGTAACCCTGGCCCGGGAGCTGGTTGCCGCTGGAGTCGACAGCGGCGAAGCTCACGAGACCCATCACGTTGCCTTTGGCGTCCAGGACCGGACCGCCGCTGTCACCGTGGGTGAATTCAGCGTCCGTGCCCCACGCCGTCCATGCCCCACCCTGCTGCGGGTTCTGCCGCGTGACGTGACCCTCGGTCATCACCGTCGGGACCGCCTGGTCGAGGGGAACCGACTCCTGCAGGTATGGCACGCGCGGATAGGCGACTTTGATGGTCGCGTCACCGATGTGCGGCGTGGCCGACGCCAGCGGAAGCGTCGGCGTCCCACTCACGTCCGCTTTCAGGATGGCGATGTCGTGGCCGCCCACCGTCGGGTCGACGCTAACCACGGTCGCCCGCGCGCCGCTCTTGAGCATGTTGTCGCCTGCCTGCACGGTGCTCCCGCTCGCCAGGTAGTACTTGGACGTGATCGCGTCCACGGTGATGTACCGCGCGATCCACCGCTGCCAGAAGCCCAGGAAGATATCCACCTGGGTGTTGCTGATCTGCCAGTTGGCCCAGTTCTTCTTGATCGTGTTCTTGACGTCGGCCGTCCAGGTAGCGTTCTTGGTGTCGGCGATGATCCCATCGTGAATCTCCGCCTTGCTGGCGGAGACGACATGGGCGGCCGTCACCAGGTAGCCGTCCTGCGTGACGAAGAAACCTGAGCCGGTGGCGAAGAGGTTCCACGTGTCGCTGGCCGTGGTGCCGGCCGAGAAGTACTGGTCGGGGCTGTCGAGGATTGTCTGGTGTTCGGCCGCCTGCACCTGCTCCCAGCTCATCTGACCCGAGAAGTAGCGATTGAGGTAGGGCTTGTCGAGCGCGTCCCAGGTCGCAGTGCTGATCGTGATCTGCGGCAGCGACGTGGTGATCGCGTATTCGGACTGAATGAGGACGATCGCCGGAGCCGATGCCTTAGCGACTCGCTGAGTGGTCAGCGGTTTTGGCGCCGGCTCGCGTGTCAGCACGATGCCGGCGAGCAGCGCCCCGTTCGCGATCACAGCCAAGGCCAAGAGCGCGCTGACACCAAAACGAACGACTTTCATCAATCGCCTCCCAACCTCCGCAGCAGTCGCCCGAACGTACCGGGCGACCGCAAACCGCCCCCCAGCGCCTGGACAAAATGATGACGCTTTTTGTAAATCCTGGGGAAAACGCCGCCTCTGGCTAGGAAGAGGGCGGCGGGGCCTGGGGCGGGGGCCCGGGCCAGGCGCCGGGCTCGATCGGAGCGGGGGCCTGCGGCTCGACTGGAGCGACCGGCACTGGCTGGAGGGCGGGGCGGAGAGCGGGACGCAGGAAACCGCGCCAGGTCAGCAGCATCCCGAACAGGAAGCCGACCGCGACCGCGATGAACCCGACAGCGATGACCAGCCGCGAGTCCTGCAGCGGCGACACGCTGGCCACGAGGCCAGAATCCGGGCCGGTGGTGGCGGTCAGGGTCTGGGCCTTGGTCCATGACAGCTTCCAGATGGCCGTCTTGCGATCGAGCGTGAACAGCGCGCCGTTGGCCGAGGTGATGACGTGGGGCGTGGTGATCGAGAAGGTGATGACGAAGATCGAGGCGATCTCGTCGTCCGTGACGATCTGCTGCTGCCCAGGCGTGGGCGACGACACCGGCTGGGGCGCCGTTTTGAAGGTGTAGACGTCGTTCCCGCCGGAGGTTGTGTGGGTCGCCGCGGTGAAAAGGCCTCCGGTGTTGGAAAGGTTCAAGCCCACGCCCGAGCCCGAGGTCGCCCCGGAAGGCGACAGTGTCGACGGTTGGGTCAGAAAGGCGAACGCATCCTTCTCGGTCTTGAACGGGACGGTGATGAGGGCGCCCTGCTCGTCACCCTCGGTGACGAGGGCGACCTTGCCACCGGGATACTTCTTCTGCAGCTGCGTGTTGGCCGTCGCGATCTCGGCCGGCGTGAACCCACTGACGGTCGTCCCGCTGGACCCCTGCATGAGGGCCTTCGGGAACAGCAGCTTGAGGCCCACGGTCACCGAGCCGTCGGCATTGAAGGTGGCGCTGGTATCCATGCCGCAGCCGACGGCGGCGAGCAGGACCGCAGCGACGAGGACTGACCTTGCGATCACTTTGGCCACGGGCGATATGTTGAGCGACCGGGGTCGGATTCGAACTGGCTTAGGGCTCTAATGTTGGCGAGCGATGGCAGAGCTTCGAGAGCCGACCTTCACCGACGTCCTGGATGCGGCGCGCCAGATCCGCCCATACCTCCAGCCGACCCCGCTGCGGCGCTACGCCGCGCTCGACCGCCTGGTCGGCGCGGAGATGTACGTCAAGCACGAGAATCACAACCCGACAGGGGCGTTCAAGGTGCGGGGCGGCATCAACCTGGTCAGCCGGCTCAGCGAGGACGAGCGACGGCGCGGCGTCATCGCCGCTTCGACCGGCAACCACGGCCAGTCGGTCGCGTACGCGGCGCGCCTGTTCGGCGTGAGCGCGGTGATCTGCGCGCCGGCCGTGGCCAACCCGGTGAAGGTCGAATCGATGCAGGACCTGGGGGCGGAGGTCGTCCTCGAGGGTGACCGGTACGACGACTCCAAGCGCAACGCCGAGCGCCTTGCGCACGAA
>VBGE01000132.1 GCA_005880345.1 Chloroflexota bacterium
ATGATCGGAGCGCTGGTCAACCTTCGCGCCGACCTCGACCGCAGCGAGCGGCAGAGGCTGATCCACGAAGAACGCGCGCGAAGCGCCGAGCGTGTGGAGCAGGCCCACGAGGCCTCGGTCGATGCCTTGCTCGCGGTTTCGCGGCACGCACGCACAGGCCACGGCCTGGCCGATTTCTACCGCCGCCTCACTCGCAGCATCGCCGAGCTCGTGCTCGCGCGCAAGGTCTTGTTCTGGCAGGTCAACGACGAGCACATGCTCAACCCGATCGCGGGCGCCTACGGCATCGACGACGGGTTCCTGGCGGGACTTCGCCCCGTGCCCTGCTCGCCCGACCGTGACGACCTGGGCAGCCGCGTCGTCTATCACGACCTGATGTTCCGGGCCAGCCGGTCCGTGGAGTCGGGTGATTTCGGTTTCGTGCTTGACAGGTTGAAGGTCGACACCGCCATCTCCGTGCCATGGCGCGCCGGCGACCAGCGCCTCGGTTTGCTCGCGGCCTATGACTCCCGCCGTCCGGGGGGCTTTTCGCGCGAGGACGCGTGGGTGCTCCAGAAGGCGGGCCTGGCCGCCGGGCTGGTCTGGCAGCTCAAATACGCCGACACGGACCTGAAGAAGACGGTGGAGCGGCTGCAGAAGGTGGACGCCGCCAGGCAGATGCTGCTGAAGAACGTCTCGACCGCGGTCGACAAGGCGCGGCGACGGTTTGCCGGCGACCTTCACGACGACGCCCTGCAAAAGCTGACGGCGGCCGAGCTGCAGCTGCAGCGGTTGCACGATCCCAATGGCGACAACAACGCCCTGATCGCCGAAGCGCAGGACCTGTTGACGCAAACGGAAGAGGCTCTGCGGCGCCTCCTGTTCGAGGTCCGGCCTCCCACCCTGGAGATGCCGGGCGGATTCAGCCAGACGATCCGCGAGAGGATCTCGATGCTCAAGTCTCTGACCGGAGCCGAGGTCGAGGCCGAGGTCGAGATGCCCGACGACCTCTCCTATGATTTTCGGTCGATGCTCTATCGCCAGCTGACCGAGGCGTTGGCGAACATCGAGAAGCACGCGGCGGCGACGCGCGTTCAGATCTCTGTGCACGAGCGCGACGGAGGCATGCACGGCGTCGTGCAGGACAACGGACGCGGCTTCGTGGTCGCCGAGCGGGAGCGCCTTCCTGGCCATCTCGGCCTGCTCGCGCTCAACGAACGCGCTCTACTGGCCGGTGGATGGAACAAGATAGAGAGCGAACCCGGGCTCGGCACCACCGTTGAATTCTGGCTGCCTCTGACCGAGTCCAGGGTCTAGGGAGGAATGAAAGAGAGGGCGACTCGCGTCTTGATCGTCGAGGACCACCAGGTCGTGGCCGAAGGTCTCGCCGCGCTGATCAACGACCAGCTGGACATGACGGTCGTCGGTCATGCGGGCTCGGTCTCGGACTCGATCGCCAAGGCCGCCGAAGTCAAGCCAGACCTGGCGCTGATCGACTTCCGGCTGACCGACGGCACCGGCGCCGACGCCGCGATCGGCATCCGGCAGATGCGACCCGACACCAAGCTCATCTTCCTCACCCGGGAAGACAGCGACGCCGCGCGCTTCGTGGCGCTCGAGGCGGGGGCGAGCGCGTTCATCCACAAGTCGCGCGCGGCGCAAGACGTGGTCGACGCGATCCGGACGGTTGCCGACGGAGGTTCGCTGTTCACCCCAAGGTCGATCGCCCAGCTCCTGAACAGCCGGCGCGAGGTCGAGGCTCAGCTCGAGCGCCTGACTCCGCGCGAGAAGGAGGTGCTGCGGTTGATGGCTGAGGGCACCTCGAGCCGTGAGATCGCGAGCAAGCTGGGAATCAGCTACACCACTGTGCGGACGCACATCCGCAGCCTGGGCAGCAAGCTGGGCGTGCATTCCAAGCTCGAGGCGATCGTCAAGGCGCGGGAGCTCGCGCTCGTCGAATAGTCAGGCTCCCGATATACGCCGCCGCCCACCATGGCGGCCAAGAATCCGGATCGGAGAAGGCGCCGCGTCTTCCTGCTGCCAGCGCCGCACGGTCTTGCGCCGACGCTTGTCCTCGTAAAGGTCGTTGTCCGCCGCCTGATACACAGTCTGCCAATCCTGACCCGGCTTCCACGCCGCGATGCCCACGCTCACCTCGACGTGCTCCGGGGCACGCATGCCAAGACCGGCGTGCTCGACAGCACGACGCAAGCGCAGCGCCACGTCGCGGGCCCGGTCGAGATCCGTCTCGGGCATCGCCACGGCGAACTCGTCGCCGCCGACGCGCGCACACAGGTCCGACGCGCGGACCACGCGGAGGAGCTGCTGGGCCACTACCTTGAGCGCCCCGTCGCCGGCGCTGTGGCCCAGCTTGTCGTTGATCCGCTTCAGGTTGTCGAGGTCGATCATCATCAGCGAGAGACGCCGGTTGTGCCTTTCGGCGAGGGCGACCTCACGCTCCATCACCCGCTCGAACTCGCGCCGGTTGGCGAGCCCCGTCAGGTGGTCGGTGCGCGCCTCGCTGGCGAACTGGCGGGCGCGGTCAATGGCGATCGCCACCTGGTCCGCCACGGCGGCCATGAAGAGAAGGTCGGAGGCGCTGAACAGCCGGTCGACTATCGTGCCGACGCTCACGACCCCAACGGTCCTGCCGCGCACACGCAGCTGCGCGCGCATCGCGTTCCACTCGTCACCCGAGATGCGGTCAACCTGGGACTCGGAGCGCCCGACCGCGGAGGCGGAAGCCTTCACGTGTGGTCCCACCTTGCGACCGAAGTCGTCGACCTGGTCGCGTTCAAGCCCCACCGTGTGCACCAATTTGTATGACGAGCGCTCACGCAGCCATAGAGCTCCGGTGCTCAGGCGCAGGGCGGCAAGTGTCTCTACGAGCGCCACCTCCGCGGTCTCCCCCAGGTCGAGCGAGCGGCCCATCGCGCTGACGATTGCAGCGAGGCCGTACATCTCGCTTTCTCGTGCACGGTGCTCCTCGTCGATGTAGTCGAGGTAGCCGCGAGCGATCGCCGTGGTGAGGCGCTCGGTCACGTCTTCGAGGCGGCTCTGGGCCAGCGCGATGATCTCGTCGTAATGAGGCTTGCCCTGGATCGGACGTGAGAGGAGCTCGATCGTGGCACGCCGGTAGACGGCGAGCACGTCGATGAGCGACTCGAGGGGCATGCCCTGGGCGGCGCGCAAGCGACCGTAGTCGCGCGACCGCTGCCCGAACTCGGTCCAGGGCAGCTCGAGGTCGTTGCGCAGCGATGCGAGGAGCATCTCGATGAAGCCCGCCGAGGTCGTGACCAGGTCCTCACCGGTCTCCTCGCTTAGAGTCACCAGCTCGGGCGACCGTGCGCGAACGACCTCGAGGGCTTTCCTTCCGCTCTCCCTGGAGTCGACGCCGAGGCCCGAGGCGAGCGTGGCCAGCACGTCTCCCGCGTGGCTCCCGCCAGACTCTGCGCCGGGATTCATCCTTCCTTAGAAACGTCGCGGAACGGGATGACACCTAGTACTGCAACTGAGTTAGTCAAAATCCGCCCATACGTACGGCGACCGCGGCACCCCCCGTGCAGGAAAGTAACGCTCAGG
>VBGE01000133.1 GCA_005880345.1 Chloroflexota bacterium
CGCAAAACCAGGGCATCGACGTTGCGCTCGACATCGCGTTCCAGTGCTCCCCCGACCATCCCTACACCCGCGAGCACCCGGAGTGGTTCAAGCACCGGCCCGACGGATCGATTCAGTACGCGGAGAACCCGCCGAAAAAGTACGAGGACATCTACCCATTCGACTTCGAGACCGAGCAGTGGCAGTCCCTGTGGCAGGAGCTCTTGTCGATCGTGCTGTTCTGGATCGAGCAGGGTGTGCACGTGTTCCGCGTCGACAATCCGCACACCAAGCCTTTCGCGTTCTGGGAGTGGCTGATCGGCGAGGTCAAGCGCACGCACCCCGAGGTGATCATGCTGGCCGAGGCGTTCACGCGGCCCAAGGTGATGTACCGGCTGGCCAAGGTCGGCTTCAGCCAGTCCTATACGTACTTCTCGTGGCGCAACACGGCCTACGAGCTTTACCAGTACTTCACCGAGCTGGCCCAGCCGCCGATCCGCGAGTTCTTCCGGCCCAACCTGTGGCCGAACACGCCTGACATCCTCACCGAGTACCTGCAGCACGGCGGCCGTCCGGCTTTCCAGGCGCGTCTGATCCTGGCCGCGACGCTGGGTGCGAGCTACGGCATGTACGGCCCGGCCTTCGAGCTCATGGAGAACCGACCTCGCGAACAGGGATCGGAGGAGTACCTCGACTCGGAGAAGTACCAGGTGCGGACGTGGGAGCGGAACCGGCCGGACAGCCTGCGCGAGCTCATCACCATCGTCAACCGGATCCGCCGCGAGAACCCGGCCCTGCAGACCGACCGCGGCCTGCGCTTCCATACCACCGAGAACGACCAGCTCCTCGCGTACTCGAAGAGCACTCCCGACAACGCCAACGTGGTCCTGACCGTGATCAACGTCGACCCGCACCACGTGCAGCGGGGCATGGTCACGCTGCCGCTGGACGAGCTCGGCATCGAGAAGGACCGCCCATACCAGGCGCACGAGCTCATCAGCGGTGCGCGGTACCTGTGGAACGGGCCGCGCAACTTCGTCGAGCTGAGCCCGGGCTCGCTCCCCGGCCAGATCTTCCGCTTCCGGCGCCGTGTTCGCAGCGAGCACGACTTCGAGTACTTCCTGTGATCTCCAACCCGGCCGCGGCTCGCCGCCGCAAGGCGGACATCCTCCAGTTCGAAGACGACCCGCTCTGGTACAAGGACGCGCTCGTCTACGAGCTGCACGTGCGCGCGTTTTACGACAGCGACGCGGATGGCGGAGGTGACTTCCGCGGCCTGATCGAAAAGCTGCCCTACCTGCAGGACCTCGGCATCAATGCGTTGTGGCTGCTGCCCTTCTATCCGTCCCCGCTGCGCGACGACGGTTACGACATCGCGGATTACACCAACGTCAACCCGATGTACGGCTCGCTCGGGGATGCGGCGCAGCTCATCAAAGAGGCGCACCGCCGCGGCATCCGCGTGATCAACGAGCTCGTTTGCAACCACACGTCGGATCAGCATCCATGGTTCCAGCGCGCGCGACGCGCGAAGCCGGGAACATCGATGCGCGACTTCTACGTCTGGAGCGAGACCAATCAGAAGTACCAGGACGCCCGGATCATCTTCAAGGACACCGAGACCTCGAACTGGACATGGGACCACGTCGCGAACGCGTACTACTGGCACCGGTTCTTCTCGCACCAGCCCGACCTCAACTTCGACAACCCGAAGGTGCACGAAGCGATGTTCAAGGTCCTCGATTTCTGGATGGAGATGGGAATCGACGGTGTGCGGCTCGACGCGGTCCCCTACCTGTACGAGCGCGAGGGAACCAATGGCGAGAACCTGCCGGAGACGCACGGTTTCCTGAAGGAGCTCAGGAAGCATGTCGACCAGGGCTTCCGCAACCGGATGGTGCTCGCCGAAGCCAACCAGTGGCCGGAGGACGCGGTGGCCTACTTCGGCAACGGCGACGAGTGCCACATGTCGTTCCACTTCCCGCTCATGCCTCGACTGTTCATGTCGATCCGCATGGAGGACCGCTTCCCGATCGTCGACATCCTGGCGCAGACACCTTCGATCCCAGACAGCGCGCAGTGGGCCCTGTTCCTTCGCAACCACGACGAGCTGACCCTCGAGATGGTCACCGACGAGGAGCGCGACTACATGTACCGCGCGTACACCCAGGACAGGCTCGCGCGGCTGAACCTCGGCATCCGGCGGCGGCTGGCGCCGCTGCTCGGCAGCGACCGCCGCAGGATCGAGCTGATGAACGGCCTGCTGTTCTCCCTGCCGGGCACGCCCGTCATCTACTACGGAGACGAGATCGGCATGGGCGACAACATCTTCCTCGGCGACCGCAACGGCGTGCGCACACCCATGCAGTGGAGCGCCGACCGGAACGCGGGCTTCTCACGCGCCAACCGGCAGCGACTGTACCTGCCTGTGATCACGGACCCGGAATACCACTACGAGACTGTCAACGTCGAGGCGCAGCAGGGCAACCCGCACTCCATCTACTCGTGGACGAAACGCCTCATCGCGCTGCGCAAACGGCACCGCGCGTTCGGACGCGGGACGCTGGAGCTTCTGCGTCCCGAGAATCGCAAGGTCCTCGCCTATGTGCGGCGGTACGAATCCGAGCAGATCCTGTGCATCGCCAACCTTTCGCGCTTCCTCCAGGCGGTCGAGCTCGACCTCAGCCAGTGGAAGGGCCTGGTCCCGGTCGAGCTGTTCAGCAGCAACGAGATGCCGGTCATCGGCGACAACCCGTACTTCCTGACGCTTGGGCCGCACGCCTTCTACTGGTTCGCCATGCAGCCCCGGTCGGCGCCGACCATCCAGAGCGACGGGGCTACGACCGCGGCCATCCTCCCCGAGGTGCGCACGGCCGGCGGCTGGGAGACCGCGCTCATCGGCGGGGCCAAGGAGAGGCTCGAGAACGTGCTGCTGGGCTATATCCCGCAGCGGCGCTGGTTCGGCGGCAAGGCGCGCAAGGTGAAGTCGGCGACGATCAGCGACGTCATGAGCGTGCCGGGCGCCGAGGGTTACTCGTACCTCACCTCAGTGGCGATCGCCTACGCGGACGGCGATCCCGAC
>VBGE01000134.1 GCA_005880345.1 Chloroflexota bacterium
AGACCTCTGACTACGGCCTCCAGCTGCGGGCCAAGCAGAAGGCGCGCCGCATCTACGGCCTGCTCGAAAAGCAGTTCCGCAACTATTTCAACGAGGCGTCGAACGAGCCTGGCGTGACGGGTATCAACCTGCTCCGCCACCTCGAGCTCCGCCTGGACAACGTCGTGTACCGCCTCGGGCTCGGCGCCTCGCGCAAGCAGGCGCGCCAGCTCGTCACGCACCGGCACTTCGAGGTCAACGGCAAGCTGGTCAACGTGCCGTCCTACCAGGTGAAGCCGGGGGACGAGCTCAAGGTCAAGGGCTCGGATGGCGTGTTCGATGTGGTGCTGGACGCCTCGAAGGTGCGCCCGGTGCCGTCATGGCTTTCCTTCAACACGGACCAAAAGTCCGGCAAGATCCTCGCCCGCCCGGAGCGACACGAGATGGAGTCCGGCGTCGAGGAGCAGCTGATCGTCGAGTTCTATTCCCGGTAGTTATGTGCACGGAGGCTAGTTAGTTCAGTTGGCGATAGACACCCAGATGACCGTGACCCCGCAGGTCCGCAAGCTCGAGACGAGCGCGAACTATGGCAAGTTCGACATCGAGCCGCTGGACCCGGGCTTTGGCACCACGCTCGGCAACACGCTTCGCCGCGTGCTGCTCTCTTCGCTGTGGGGCGCTGCCGTGACGTCGATCCAGATCGACGGCGTCGCCCACGAGTTCACCGCGATCCCGCACGTCAAGGAGGACGTGACCGAGGTCATCCTCAACCTGAAGAAGCTTCGCCTGAAGGCCTTCACTGAGGACCCGATCACGCTGACCCTCGATGTCAAGGGCCCGGCCGATGTCCGCGCCGGGAACATCCAGGCCAACTCCGACGTGGAGGTCGTCAACCCCGACCTGTACATCTGCACGCTGGCCGCCAAGGGCCACCTGCGGATGGAGCTGAACGTCGAGCGCGGCAAGGGCTACGTGCCGGCCGAGCGCAACAAGCGCGAGGGCCAGCCGATCGGCGTGATCCCGATCGACGCCATCTTCTCGCCCGTCCACAAGGCCAACTTCACCGTGGAGAAGACGCGCGTCGGGCAGTCTACCGACTACGACCGCCTGCTGATCGAGGTCACCACCGACGGCACCGTCACGCCGGAGGAGGCGGTTAGCACCGCAGCCCAGCTGTTCACCCAGCACCTCGATCTCTTCGTGCGTTTCGGCGATTCCATCGTCACGACGCAGCCGGGCGCGCCCGCCAAGGGCCCCGGCAACCGGCTCAACGAGACGCCGATCGAGGAGCTCGACCTGTCGGTGCGCGCGTTCAACTGCCTCAAGGCCAACGACATCACGTCGGTCGGCCAGCTGCTCACCAAGAAGGAAGAGGAGCTGCTGGGGCTGCGCAACTTCGGGCGCAAGTCGCTGGACGAGATCAAGGAGAAGCTGGTCGAGAAGGGCTTCGTGCAGCCCGAGGACATGGAGACCGTCTTCCGCTAGAGATGCGTCACCAAAAGAGCGGCCGTCGCTTCAACCGTGACACCGATGCGCGCAAGGCGCTCATGCGCAACCTGTGCACGTCGCTGCTGCAGAACGGCCGCATCACCACCACCGAAGCCAAGGCCAAGGAGCTGCGGCGCTGGGTCGACCGCCTGATCACCACGGCCCGGTCGGGCGACGTCGCCGCCCGCCGCCAGGTGGCCACCGAGGTCAGCCAGCCCGAGGTGGTGGAGCGGCTCTTCAGCAACCTGGTTCCCCGGCTCGGCGAGCGGCCGGGGGGCTACACGCGGATCATCCACAAGGGCCCGCGCCACGGCGACGCGGCGCCCATGGTCGTGATCGAGCTCGTCGACTGAGACAACCGATTAACAACTGAATATCAAGGTCGTGCTCGAGTACGACGGCACCGGTTTCGCCGGCTGGCAGCGCCAGACGGGACGCCGGACCGTCGAGGGCGAGCTGCGGCGAGCACTCCGCGAGCTGTGCGGCT
Organism: Chloroflexota bacterium; assembly: GCA_005880345.1. GTDB lineage: Bacteria > Chloroflexota > Dormibacteria > Dormibacterales > Dormibacteraceae > 40CM-4-65-16. Next base: position 1,955 of record VBGE01000134.1, read on the forward strand.
CCGAGGTCCACGTGACCGCGGCCGGCCGCACCGACGCGGGCGCCCACGCGCTGGGCCAGGTGGTCAACTTCCGTCTCGACCGGATCCCGGTCGGCAGGTTGGCCGGCGCCCTGAACTCGCTGCTGCCGGAGGACGTCAGCGCGCTCTCCGCGGAGGACGTCGACGACGGCTTCCACGCCCGCTACTCAGCCCGCTGGCGGCGGTACCGATATCGGTATCTCGACCGCCGGCCGCGCCCTGCGCTGGAGCGAAACCGCTGCTGGTGGCTGGTGGGACGGCTGGACGTCCCGGCCATGCGGCAGGCCGCGCAGGCGCTGGTGGGCGAGCACGATTGGACCAGCTTCTGTTCGGCAAGCGAGCCGGCCGGCGAGCGGACGCGTGCGATGCGCGCGGCGTCCGTCCGGCGCCAAGGCGAGTTCGTCGACCTGGAGCTGGTGGCGGAGGGCTTCCTCCGGGGCCTGGCGCGCGGCATCGCGGGCGCGCTGGCCGAGGTGGGGCTCGGGCGCAGGCCCCCGCAGTGGGTGGGCGAGGTGCTCGCGCTGCGCGATCGGCGCGCCGCGGCCAAGACCGCGCCCGCGAGGGGACTGACCCTGATGGAAGTGATCTACGAGTAGTGAGGAATTGACGAAGCAGAAAACCTGGACGGCCAGGAAGGAAGACCTTAAAGGCGAGTGGTACGTGGTCGACGCCAGTGGCGTGGCCCTCGGCCGCCTCGCCAGCAGTGTCGCGCGCATTCTCAAGGGCAAGCACAAGCCCACCTACACGCCGCACCTGAACACCGGCGATCACGTGATCGTGGTCAATGCGGCCCGCATACTGCTCACCGGTGGCAAGCTGGACGGCAAGACCTACACGCGCTACTCGGGCTACCCCAGTGGACTGCGGGCGCGCACGGTGCGCGAGCAGATGGAGCGCGATCCCACCTTCCCGGTCACCAACGCGGTGCGGGGCATGCTGCAGAACAACACGCTGGGCGCCGACATGCTGAAGCGGCTTCGCGTGTATGCCGGTCCCGAGCACGGCCACGCTGCCCAGGCGCCCAAGGCCTTGCGCTTCGACGCCAAGGGGGAGATCCAGATTGGCTGACAACACCACCCGCGGCACCGGCCGCCGCAAGACCGCCATCGCCCGCGTTCGCCTCACCCCGGGTGAGGGGCGCGTGATGATCAACGAGAAGACGCCCCTGGCCTACCTGGGCCGCCGGATCCTGGAGATGGAGGTCCTGGAGCCCCTCAAGCTCACCGACTCGCTGCGCCGCTTCGACGTCAGCGTCAAGGTCGAGGGCGGGGGGGTGTCGGGCCAGGCCGGAGCGATCGCGCACGGCATCGCCCGCGCCCTGGTCGAATATGACGCCGACAGCCGCCCGGCGCTCAAGAAGGCCGGCCTCCTCACGCGCGACGCGCGCGAGAAGGAGCGCAAGAAGTACGGCCTGAAGCGAGCCCGCAAAGCCCCCCAGTACACGAAGCGCTAGCGAAGTAGGGCGAGGAGACTCCTCCCCGCAACGCGGGTAGGTGCCGTGCGCAGCACGGCGGAGGGGGCTAACCTCCCCGCATGCGCACCCTCGCCGACGCGCTTCGCTGGCGGGCCCTCCGCCATCCGGACCTGCCCGCCACCTGGTTCCAGGGCCGGACCCGCAGCTTCGCCGAGCTCAACGAGTCGACGACGGAGCTCGCCGCCGGCCTCGTGGGGGCTGGCATCAAACCTGGAGACCACGTTTGCGTGCTGGACAAGAACAGCGACCTTTACTACGAGCTGCTGATCGCCGTCACCAAGTGCGGGGCCATCGCGACACCGATCAATTGGCGGCTGACGCCCTCGGAGGTCGCCAAGGTTGCGACCGATGCCCAGTGCGTGCTGATGGTGGCCGGTGAGGAGTTCACGGCGG
>VBGE01000091.1 GCA_005880345.1 Chloroflexota bacterium
GGAGTTCCTGCTCGAGGGGTAGCCAGTTTCGGATAGTCCGGACTATCCGAGGTTTTGGCAGGTGAGATCGCTGGTTAGTCCGGACTATCCGGGGTCGAGGCCGATCAGTGCTAGCTCTTCAGCGCGGACGCCGCCGCCTCCCAGCACAGGCGATGCCCGGTTACGCTGTCCTCACGCTTCATCCGCACCACCACCATCGTCGGTGTGGGTGCCGCGATGGCGTCGGCAATCGCGGGCTCGAGACCCGATCGATCGGACACCGGGCTGTACACGAGGCCGTAGAGCCTCGCCACCTGCGACAGGTCGAGACCGAGTGGCGTGGTGAAGATCTCCTCGAAGACGTCCTGGTGCTCCGCCTGCGGCAAGAAGCTGAACACACCGCCTCCGTTGTTGTCGCACACCACGATCGTGGCGCGGATGCCGTGGCGCTGCAGCGCCCACAGGCCATTCATGTCGTGATACAGCGACAGGTCGCCGAGCAGCAGCACCGTGGGCGCTGTGTCGCGCCCCGTCGCGACGCCAAGCCCGCTCGACACAAGACCGTCGATGCCGCTCGCGCCGCGGTTGGCGAAGAAACGCTGCTCCTGGCGCGTCAGCGGCCAGAAGCTGTCGGCCGCGCGAATGGGCATGCTCGAGCCGACGAAGACCTGGGCCGGATTCGGGAGTCGCGCGCTCAACGCGCGCACAACATGACCTTCGTGCAGAGGCGTGGAGACCATCGTCGCCGCGATGGCGGCGCTCGCGCGCTTGCCGGCGGTGACCCATTGCTCGCGCCACGCCGGACGATCGACCGGCGGCAGCGCCTCGAGCAGCGGCTGCGGATCGCAGGCCATCACGCTGGTGGCGACGTGGTCCTCGTCGCGCCAGGCGTGGGTGGGGTCGATGAGGAATGTGGGCGCTGCCGCAGCCGCGAGCCAGCGGTTGAGCACTCGCGACGTCGGCGCCGCGCCGAGCCTGATCACCAGGTCCGGACCGTGCTGGAGCGACCAGCCGGCGCGAAGCAGCGCCTCGTACGACTCGACCACCGGCCCGGCCTCGGCGCGCCGCAGCTGGGACGTCGGCTCGGCGAGCAAAGGCAGGCCTAATCGGTGCGTCGCGGCGGCCAATCGATCGCCGACCCGCATCGCCCCGGCGATGACCAGCGGCCGCTGTGAGCGCTGCAGGGCCGAGGCCAGTGACGCGACCTGCGCCTGGCTGGGCAAGAGCCGCCCGCCGGTCACCGATTGGGCGGGCGCGCCTTCCGCGACCGGGACCTGTCCCGGCGGCGGCACCAGCGGCTCGCGAAATGGAAGGTTGATGTGCACGGGACCGTGCGCCGCCTCGGCCACCGCACGCACAGCCAAACGCCGCCAGAAGCGCGCGCCATTCGGCAGCTCGACCGGCACTCCAGGGTCGAAGAACCACCGCACCGCCGTGCCGAAGAGGTGCTGCTGGTCGATCGCCTGGTTGGCCCCCACGTCCTGCAGCTCGGGCGGGCGGTCGGCGGTCAGCACGATCATCGGCGTGCCCGAGTGGAAGGCCTCGACGACCGCAGGGTGAAACTCGGCGGCGGCGGTGCCGGACGTCGACAGGACGACCGCCGGCTTGCCGGTCGCCTTGCCCAGGCCGACGGCGAAGAAAGACCCGGATCGCTCGTCGATGTGGACGAGGACTTTGATGCGTGGATGACGCTGCAGCGCCATGGCGACCGGCGCCGAGCGCGACCCCGGCGAGACGCAGGCGAACTCGACGCCCTGCGCGGCCAGCTCGTCGACGAAGGTCGCGGCGAAGCTCTGGGTTACATCGGACATAGGATCGAGTCGTGATTCTGGAGCGTGAGGACGCCAGGCTGAGCTACTTTGTCGCCGGCGACGGTCCGCCGGTCACCCTTCTGCACGGTTTCACGCAGAGCGGCCGCAGCTGGCGCGAGGTCATCGCGCGAATGCCCGAAGGCTGGCGATGGATCGTGCCCGACCTCCGGGGCCACGGGGATACGCAGACCCGCCACGGCGCCCTCTGCTCGATGGACGCGTGCAGCAGTGACCTCGCCGCCTTGTGGGACGACCTCGGCGTCGAGCGCAGCCACGTTGCCGGCTACTCGATGGGCGGCCGGCTTGCGCTCCACGTCGCGACGAGGCGTCCCGACCGGGTCCTCTCCCTGCTCACCGTCGGCGCCCACGCCGGGCTCGACGAAGGCGCGCGGGAGGGACGGCGACAGGGAGACGAGGCGCTGGCCGAACGCATCGAGCGGGACGGCGTGGAGGCCTTCGTCGACTACTGGGGCGCGCTGCCGCTGTTCGCGGGCCTCGAACGACGCGGCCCCGCCTACGTGGCGCAGGTCCGGGCCGAACGCCTGCAGAACCACGCCGCGGGCCTCGCCTGCTCGCTGCGGGGGATGGGCGCCGGGGTCATGGAGCCGCTGTGGGACGACCTGGGCGGCCTCAGGATGCCGTGCACATTCGTCGCCGGGCAGCTCGACCACGGCTACGTCGCCTCGGCGCGGCGCCTCGCCGCGAGCGTGGCCCATGGCCGGGCGGAGATCGTGCAGCGCGCCGGCCACTCGGTGCACCAGGAGCGGCCCGATGCTTTCGCTCGCGTCCTCGCGACTCACCTCGAGGCGGCGACAGCGGCGGGCGTCTCCTCCTCGAGCTCGACGCTCGACTGAAGGCCGGCGGCATAGCGGGCAGCGCCCAACCGCTCGAGGTCGAGCATGCCGCCACGGTCGATGCGCGTGAGAACGAAGCTCCTGTGGCCCGCACGCAGCAGGCGCTCCACCTCGCGCGCGACGTCCGCCGGGCGGCCTGCGGCAATCCTCACAGCAGCAACCCCAGCGTGAAGAGCAGCGCATAAGTGAGCTGCGCGACGGCCATACGCTTGAGCGCGCCGACCAGAGCGGGCGCCGATGTCGCGGCGAACGCGGTGCGCAGCGGCAACGCCGCGATGGGAACCGCGAGATACACAAGCATCACCGCCGCTCCTGCGAGCTTTGTCGCCACCAGCGCGATCGGAAAGGCGAACGCGACGCACACCAGCGCGACGAGCAGCCACCGCGTCGGCCCACGGCCGATACGAGTCGCCAGCGTGCGCTTGCCGGCGGCGACGTCGGTGTCGATGTCGCGCAGGTTGTTGAGCATCAGGGAGCGTCGCCACCAGGCCAAAGAAGACGAAAACGAAAACCTCGCCGAGGCCAAAGTAGCCATAGGGCCTAGGGCCGCCGGTGTAGAGCCAGGCGGCGAGAATGCACGCGGCGCCGACCACGAGCAGGCGCAGGTCGACCGCAACGCTCAGCGCCAGTCCGACGAGACCGGCCACGGCGAAGGCGCCAGTCGCCGCCCAACGAACCTGCTCCGGGCGCACCACGCCGGAAGACGCGGCGCGCACCGGCCCGACTCGCCGAACGTCGGCGCCGCGCACGTGGTCCGAGTAGTCGTTGGCGAAGTTCACGCCCAGCTGGATGCCGACAGCGACGACGAGTGCGGCGAGGCCGGCGCCGAATCGCGCGCCTCCTTCGTGGATGGCGATCGCGGTGCCGGCGAGCACCGGCGCCACCGATGCGGCGAGCGTCGCGGGCCGGACCGCCGACCACCAGACTCGCGCCTGGCTCAGGGCGGGCGCCGCGACGACCATCTCAGCAGCTCGCGGTTACGGCCGCTTCGGAAACTTGCCGAAGTTGGGCTTGCGCTTCTGCACGTAAGCGTCGCGACCTTCCTGGGCCTCTTCGCTCATGTAATAAAGGAGCGTCGCGTCGCCGGCCAGCTGCTGGATGCCCGCGAGGCCGTCGTCGGCGGCGTTGAAGCTGGCCTTCAGCATGCGGAGCGCCAGCGGGCTCAGCTCCAGCATGCGGCGGCACCACGCGAGGGTCTCCTTCTCGAGGTCGGCCAGCGGCACGACCTTGTTGACCAGACCCATTTCCAGGGCCTGCTGCGCATCGTACTGCTCGCACAGAAACCAGATCTCGCGCGCCTTCTTCTGGCCGACGATGCGGGCGAGCAGCCCCGCTCCATACCCCCCGTCGAAGCTGCCGACACGCGGCCCGGTCTGGCCGAATCGCGCGTTGTCCGCCGCGATGGTCAGGTCGCACACGACATGCAGCACGTGGCCGCCACCGATGGCGTAACCGGCGACCATGGCGATGACCGGCTTGGGGAGGCGCCGGATCTGGACCTGGACGTCGAGGATGTTGAGCCGGCCAACGCCCTTTGGGTCGACGTAGCCGTCGTCGCCGCGAACCCGCTGGTCGCCGCCTGAGCAGAAGGCTTCAGTGCCCGCCCCGGTCAGGACGACGACACCGACGCTGGGATCGTCGCGCGCGGCCTCGAATGCCCGGCCCATCTCGAACACGGTCGTGGGCCGGAAGGCGTTGCGCACCTCCGGACGGTTGATCGTGATCTTGGCGATCCCGTCCCACGTCTCGTAGACGATGTCCTGGTACTCGCCCGAAGTGGTCCAGGCGGGCTTTAGATGATCTTTCAAGTCATCACTCCTAGAGCGATCACTAGCACTAATGCTAGACGCCCTGGGCGGCGGAGTGCTCTTACGCGCGCTGCTTCGGGCGGCGGCGAGGGAACAGGCGCACGATCTTGGCGTAGTCGTCCGGCGTGTCGATGTCGTCGGGCCGGCCAGGCGCCGGGACCACGTCCAGCAGCTCGGGCCTGCCGTGCAGGACCTGCCGCGCGCCGGCGTCGCCTTTGAGGGCCAGGACCTCCGGCCACAGCTCGCGCGACAGGATCACAGGCGGCGCCCATTCCTTCTCGCTCTGCGATGTGGCGACGGCGGGCCGCGATCCCTCGCGGCGCCAAGCCCTGAGCAGCGTGGCGACCGTGCGGGATCCGACCAGCGGCTGGTCGCCGAGCAGCACCATGGCGCCCTCGATCTCCGGGCGCATGGCCTTCAGGCCTGCGTGCAGCGACGACGCCATGCCGGTGCTCGACTTCGCATTGAAGATGAGCTCCGCGCGGCCGTCGATGGCGCGCCGCACGTCCTCCTCCGCATACACGACGATCGTCTGATGACAGCCGCCTTCAGACGCTGCCTCGAGCACGTGCCGCACCATCGGCACCCCGTCGATGTCGAGCAGCAGCTTCTGCGAGCCGGGCATACGCGAGCTCTTGCCTGCCGCGAGCACGATGCCGCCCACCGGCAGCAGCGCCGCGGCCAATCGCTCGAACGGCGGCCGTGCTGAGCGGATCCACTCGACCTCGATGCCGGCGCGAATCGCCATCTCCGCGAAATCGCGCAGCCGGCCGCTGTCCGCGTCGACGAGAAGCAGGCGCTTGCCGACAAGGGGCGTGATGTCCGGCACCTGCTCCGGCAGTCCCACCACCGCCACCGACCGGCAGTCGCTCCGCGCGGTCACATGCTGCAGCGCTGCATCGAGGTCGCGACCGCGCACAACCATCGAATGCGGCCCCTCGGGCTCGCGATAGGTGCGCCCCCGAACAGGCAGGTCGAGGTCCCCCATCACGAATACGGACATAGGCGGCTCAGCATGCCAGATGGGACCCGGCTTACTCTCTCCTGAATGCCGGTTCTTGGAGCTCACGTCGATTCGTCGGGCGGGCTGCACCTTTCGTATGAGCGCGCCAAGGCGATGGGGGCGGAAGCCATACAGGTTCACCCTACTCCGCCCGGGTTCTGGGGGTCGCCGAAGCTCGACGAAAATCGGATCGCGACGTTCAAGGAGGCGGCCGCCAAGCACGGCCATCCGCCGTTTTACTTTCACGCCGTTTACCTGATCAACCTGGCCGGCGACGACCCCACGCTGCGCCAACGCTCGGAGAGCACGCTCGCCGGGTACCTGAAGGCGGCCGACGAGCTCGGCGTCAACGGCGTGATCTTTCATACGGGCTCGCATAAGGGCGCGGGATTCGAGGCGCGGCTGCCGTCGATCACGGAGCACTTGCGTCACGTGCTCGACCGAGCAGATCCCAAGACCGCAAAGCTGCTCATCGAGAACAACGCGGGCCTCGGCGGCTGCGTCGGTGCGAAGTTCGAAGAGATCAAGCAGATGCTCGCCGCGCTGGACAACGACAAGCGCGTCTCGGTCTGCTTCGACACGTGCCATGCATTTGCCTCGGGTTACGACGAGCGAACGCCGGCCGAGGTGAAAAAGACGCTGGACGAGCTGGAGAGGGTCATCGGGCTGTCGCGGGTCGAGGTCATCCACTGCAACGACTCGGTGACCGGGCTCGGCTCCAACCGCGATCGCCACGCCAACATCGGCGACGGTCAGATCGGCGAGGAAGGCTTTCGCGCCTTGCTGCACGAGCCGCGGCTCGCCCGGCTTCCCTTCATCCTCGAGGTACCCGGCGCGGGTGGCGGTCCCGACGCCGAGCAGGTGGCGGTGCTGAAACGATTGGCGGCGTAGCCTCGCTAGGCGACTTCCGAGGTCGCAGATTCGTCGTCCACGTCGACCCAGCGCTTGCGTCGAGGCGGACGCCGCGTCGCGCGGCCAAGCCACCAGACGCGGGCGCCCAGCCGGCGGAGCACCGTCAGCAGAGAGGGCCCGTGCGCCCCGTACAGCCGCGAGTTCTCCATCTCGCGCTGGATGTCCTTCAGCCGCTCCCACATCACGTCCTCGTTCAAGTACGGGTTCATGCCGACCTCCTTCTAACCGTCTAATCTCTTACGCCAGTTAGTATAACCTACGTTACGTCTTTTGTGGTTATGGGTAGACTAGATTTCGATGTCTGAACGGGAAACAGCCGGCGGCGAGCTCGGCTTGATCCAGGCGTTCGTGAACACGGTCGACCTCGACCCCGGAGTCGAGGAGCTCAAAGACCCCAACACGCTCCGGGCCTGGCTGGTTGCCAACAAGCTCATGCCGGGGCACCACCCGGTGGACGACTCCGACCTGAAAAACGCCCTTGCCGTCCGGGAAGCGATGCGAGGCGTGATCGGCGGGAACTCAGCGCTGCCGATCTACCCCGTCGACCTGGCGACCCTCA
>VBGE01000092.1 GCA_005880345.1 Chloroflexota bacterium
CCTCCCCCTCCAGTGAGCCGCGCCGCGATGAGCACCGGGATGATCGTGACCAGGATCACGAACGACACCACGACGTTGACCTCCGGCAGGCGCTGGCCGTTGCGGATCTGGGCGAAGATCCAGATCGGCAGCGTGTTCTGCGCGCCGGCCGTGAACGTCGTGACGATGATCTCGTCGAACGAGAGGGCGAAAGCGAGCATCGCGCCCGCGATCACCGCGGTGGAGATGAGCGGCAGCGTTATGTCGCGGAACGTGCGGAGACCACTGGCACCCAGGTCCATCGCCGCCTCGATGAGCGAGCCCTGGCTCCGGCGCAGGCGCGCGAGCACGTTGTTGTAGACGACGACGATGCAGAACGTCGTGTGCCCGATGACGATCGTCCAGATCGAAAGCAGGATGCCGCCGTAGTCGAAGAACGCGTGCAGCGCGATGCCCGTGATGATGCCGGGCAGAGCCAGGGGCAGCACGAGCAGGAAGTTGATCGCGTCACGCCCGAAGAATGTCGCGCGCTGGATGGCGAACGCGGCACAGGAGCCAAGGACCAGGGACACCGCGGTGGTCACGAGCGCGACCTCGACCGACAGGCGTACGGCGGACACGACCTCGGCGTCGGCGATGGTCGCATTGATCCAGTGCAAGGTGAAGCCGCTGATGGGCCACGACTCGATCTTCGAGGAGTTGAACGCGTACAGGAAGATGACGACCATCGGGATGAAGAGGAAGAGCAGGACCAGGACGACCCATATGCGCAGGACGTTGGTCATCAGCCGGTCCTGCATCTAAAGCGCCTCGAAGGCGCCCAGGCGCCGGGCGGCGAGCAGGTAGACGGCCATGATCGCGATGGGAATCAGTGCGAGCGCCGCCGCGAACGGCACGTTGTTGGCGATGCCGATGTTGCTGTAGACGACGTTCCCGATGAAGCTCGTGCCACCGCCGATGAGGACGGGGGTGATGTAGTCGCCGAGCGTAAGCGAGAACGTGAAGATCGAGCCCGCCACGACGCCGGGCAGCGCCAGGGGCAGGATGACGTCCCGCAGAGTGCGCCAGCGGCGCGCCCCCAGGTCCGCCGCCGCTTCGATGAGCGAGTCGGGGATGCGCTCGAGGGCGGCGTACGAAGGGATGATCATGAACGGCAGCCAGATGTAGGAGAAGACGATCCAGACGGCGACATCGGTGTATGCAAGGTTCGCCGCCGGCAGCCCAAACGCCTGCAGGCTCCAGTTGAGGACGCCGCTGTGGTTGAGGATGAGGATCCAGGAGTACAGGCGCGCGAGATAAGACGCCCACAATGGAAGCAGCACCGCAGCGAACAGCACGGTCTGCAGGCGGCGCGACGCGATGCGCGCCATGAAGTAGGCGAAGGGAAACGCGATCAGGGCGTCGGTCGCCGTGACGAGCGCCGCCATCAAGACTGTGCGGCCGATGATGCGCAGGTACGTCGGCTCGTTGAGGATCGCCATGAAGTTGTCCAGGTTCCACGCCTGGACGAGCTGCGTGGTGAAGGGGTCTGTCGTCCAGAACGCCGTGATCAGGAGCAGGACCAGCGACGCGAGGTAGATGACGACGAACCACGCGAGCGGCGGAATGAGGAGCACCGTCGTGCGGAGCCACGGCAGCCGCCAGAACAGGGCACGAAAAGCGACGGCCCCGCCCCCTTTAGGGCGAGGCCGTCGTGCAGCTTCTAAAGCCAAGTTATCCCTTGATCGACGTCCAGGCCGCCTGCCACTGCGGATAGCCGACGCACTTCTCGCTGCCGTCCGGACAGGTGGTGAGCGGGGTCTTCCAGAACTTGATCGTGTCGAAGTAGGAGCCGGGCGCGTTCGCGTGGAACGCGGCGCAGGACCCGGGCTGCAGCGACTCCATGACCGCGCAGGCCTTCGTGTTGACCGGAGTCTCGCCGTAGTTCAGCGCCTGCTCCGCCTGGACCTGGGGGGTGCTTATCCACTTCGCCCACATGTAGGCGCAGTTGGGGTGCGGGGCCTTGGTGGCCAGCATCCAGGTGTCCGCCCAGCCCGTGGCTCCCTCCTGCGGGATCGTGTCGTTGACCGGCGCGTTCGCCGCCTTGAGGTCGGTGGTCATGATCGGCCACGCGGCGCCGACGACCACGTCGCCGCTCTTGAACGCGGTTTCCTCATCGCCGACGGCCGACCAGTAAGTCTTGACGAGCGGGCGCTGCTGCTTCAGGAGGTTGACCGTCGCGTCGAACTGCGCCTGCGTCAGCTCGTAGGGGTCAGTGATGTGCAGGCTCGGATTCTTCTTGCTGAGGTAGAGCGCCGCATCCGCGATCTGGATCGGGTTGTCGGGGATGGTGACCAGGCCGCTGTACTGCGGGTCGTACAGCACGCTCCAGCTGGTGGGCGGATTGACGAACTTCTTGGTGTTGTAGAGGAGCGTGTTCGGGCCCCACTGGAGCGACACGCCGTAGTGGACATTGTTGATCGTGTTGAACGGCGGGCTCTTGAAGTACGTCTGAAAGTTCTGCCAGTCCGGGATGAGGCTCATGTTCATAGGCTTCAGCGAGCCGTTGTAGATGAGACGCAAATCTGCGTCGCCGGAGGACGAGACCATGTCCCACTGGCCGCCGCCGCCGTTGGCCATCAGCGTGACCATCTCGTCCGACGAGCCGGCGTCCTTGTACGTGATCTTGCAGCCTGTCTGCTGCTCGAAGGGCGCCTGCCACAATGACTGCACGTAGCCGCCCCAGTCGATGAGGTTGAGCGCACCCTCACCGGCGCCGATCGAAGACTGCGGTGTCATGCCCTGGTTGGGTGGCGGCTTGGTGGAGACGCCCGGGCTGGGACTGCTCGATCCGCAGGCCGCAACGAGCAGCAGCGCCACCGTGGCGAAAGCACGAACCTTCATGAACTTCCTACCTCCCCTTGTCGAGCACGAATGTGTGCTCCGCTGTCCAGGCCAGCCTTACTGGCCGGCCTTCAAACCTCTTGGCGTCGCCGAGGGCGTCCATATTCTGCCTTACCGCCACGAGTTGCTCTCCTCGATCTAGATGGACGAGGTAGCGGGTGGTCATGCCGACGTAGATCACCTCTTCCACGGTCCCTGGCTCAACTGTCGCGCCGGGCTCGGCCGCCTCGCCCTCCGCGAGCATGCGGATCTTCTCCGGCCGGATCACGAAGCGCACCCCGTCTCGCACCAGCACGTTGGAGATGCCGATGAAGCCGGCTACGAACTCCGTCGCCGGCCTTTCGTAGACCTCGACCGGAGAGCCGATCTGCTCGATCTGGCCGGCCGCCATCACGGCCAGGCGGTCGCTCATGGTGAGCGCCTCCTCCTGGTCGTGGGTCACGTACACGAACGTGATGCCGACCTCCTGCTGCGGCGGTGGCCGAGGCCGGTCAGGCGCACCATCTCGAGAGCACGCTGGACGCGATTCTCGCGCTCGCCCTTCGCCGTGCCCTTCACGCGCAGCCCGTAGCCGATGTTCTCGGCCACCGACATGTGCGGAAAGAGCGCGTAGTCCTGGAACACGGTGTTGGTGTTGCGCAGGTAGGGCGGCAGAGATGAGATGTCGTGGCCGCCGAGCTCGATGCTGCCGGCGTCCGGCCGCTCGAAACCGGCGATCAGGCGCAGGAGCGTCGTCTTGCCGGAGCCGGACGGGCCGAGCAGGGTGAAGAACTCGCCCTCCGCGACCTCGAGGTCGATGCCCGCGACCGCGACGACCTGTCCGTAGCTCTTACGGATTCCTTTCAGCTTCAGCGCCGCGGCCAAATCAGTCCAGGGACGCCATCACGTGCTTGAGCTGCGTGTACTCCTCGAGCGAGTAAACCGACATGTCCTTGCCGTAGCCGCTCTGCTTGTAGCCGCCGTGAGGCATCTCGTTGACGAGCGGGATGTGAGTGTTGATCCACACCGTGCCGAACTGAAGCTTGCGGGCCATGCGCAGCGCGCGGCCGACGTCGCGCGTCCACACCGATGCGGCGAGGCCGTAATCGACTCCGTTGGCCCATGCCAGCGCCTGCTCCTCGTCGCTGAAGCGCTGCACCGTGACCACCGGGCCGAATACTTCCTTCGTCACGATCTCGGCGTCTGGGCCGTTCGGGACGACCACGGTCGGCTCGTACCACGAGCCGGGCTTCTTGATGCGCGTCCCTCCGGTAAGCACCTCGGCGCCGGCCTTCCTGGCGCGGTCGACGAAGCCGGAGACGCGCGTCAGCTGCTCCTCCGAAACCAGCGGACCCATCTCGGTGTCGTCGGCCAGCGGGTCGCCGACCTTCAAGCTCTTGACCGAGGACACGAGGTCGGCGAGCAGCTTCTCCTGGATGTGCGGTCCCGCCAGGACGCGCGTCGCTGCGGTGCAGTCCTGGCCGGCGTTGAAGTAGCCGCCGATCCTGATCCACTCCACCGCCTTGCTGAGGTCGGCGTCGTCGAAGACGATGACCGGCGCCTTGCCGCCAAGCTCGAGGTGCACACGCTTGAGCGACGAGGCCGCCGCGCGAGCGACCTCCTTGCCGGTCGCCACGTCGCCGGTGAGCGAGACCATCGAGACGCCGGGATGACGCACGAGACCGGCGCCGACCGGTTCGCCGTCACCGGTGATGACGTTGAAAACGCCGGCGGGAAGGATGTCGGCCGCAAGCTCGGCCAGCCTGAGCGCCGTGAGCGGCGTCCATTCGGAGGGCTTCAGCACCACGGTGTTGCCGGCGGCCAGCGCCGGCGCAATCTTCCACGCGGCCATCATCAGCGGGTAGTTCCACGGCGCGATCGAGCCGACCACGCCGAGTGGCTCGCGTCGCAGCATGCTCGTGTAGCCCTGCATGTACTCGCCGACGGCCCGGCCTTCCAGCGTGCGCGCGGCGCCGGCGAAGAAGCGAAAGCAGTCGGCGATGGGCGGGATCTCCTCCGACCTGGTCGGTGCGAGCGGCTTGCCGACGTTCTCCGACTCGAGCTTGGCGAGCTCGTCGCCGTGCGCCTCGACCGCCTCGGCCAGCTTGAGCAGGCGCTCGCTGCGGTCGCGCGGCGTGGTGTCCGACCAACCTCCATCGAAAGCCTTGCGGGCGGCGGCCACGGCACGGTTGACGTCCTCTTCGCTGCCCTTTGGCACGTGCGCGATGACCTTGCCGGTGGCGGGGTTGACGATCTCCTGATCGCCGCCTCCCGTGCCGGGCGTCCACCTCCCGTCGATGAACATCTCGTGACGTCGCAGCGTCGTGCTCATGGCTTCTTCTCCTACGGGTTCAAAGACGCGCCGAGAATATCCAGCCCTTCCTCGAGGTGCTCGTCGGAGATCGTCAGCGGCATCAGCGTGCGAATCACGTTGTGGTGCACGCCGCAGCGCAGGATGATCAACCCCTTCTCGCGCGCGGTGGCCAGCATGTTGGCCGTTTCCTTGTCGGCCGGCTCCTTTGTCTTGCGGTCGCGCACGAGCTCCATGCCGGCCATCGCGCCGACCGCGCGCACGTCGCCGATGATCTCGTGATCCCGGGCCCAGCTCTGCATCCGCTCCTCGACCACCGAACCGATGCGGGCGGCGCGCTCGGGCAGCTTCTCGTCGCGCATGATGTCCATCACCGCCAGCCCGGCGGCGCAGGCGACTGGGTTGCCGCCATACGTGCCACCGAGGCCGCCCGGACCGGGCGCGTCCATGATGTCCGCTTTGCCGACGACGGCGGAGAGCGGAAAGCCGGCGGCGAGGCTCTTGGCCACGGTCATCAGGTCGGGCTGCACGCCTGAGAGCTCGATGGCGAAGAACTTGCCCGTGCGCCCGAAGCCGGTCTGGATTTCGTCGGCGATGAAAAGGATGCCGTGCCGGTCGCACAGCTCGCGAAGCCGGCGCATGAAGTCGAGCGGCGCGGGCACGAAGCCGCCCTCGCCGAGGACGGGTTCGATGACGATGGCCGCGACGCGCTTAGGGCCGACCTCGGACTCGAGCAGGGACGCTGCCGGTGAGGGTGAGTGCGAGAAGCGTGCGGCCGTGGAAGCCGCCGCGAAAGCTGATGACCGCCTGCCGGCCCGTGGCCGCGCGCGCGATCTTGACTGCGTTCTCGATCGCCTCCGCGCCGGTCGAGAAGAAGATCGCCTTTTTCGGGCCGTCGATCGGCGTCACCTCGCACAGGCGCTCGGCCAGGCGGAGGTAGCTCTCGTAATGGACGACCTGGAAAGAGGTGTGCGTCGCGCGGTCGAGCTGCTCGTGCACGGCCTTCATCACGCGCGGGTGGGCGTGACCGACGTTCATCACGCCGATGCCGCCGGCAAAGTCGATGTACCGCTTGCCGCTGACGTCCCACAGCTCGGCGCCCTTGGCCCTGTCGACTGCGACGGGGTGTGCGCTGGTGATGCCGCGCGGCACGTATTTCGCCCGCAGCTCGCTGAGCTCGGCTTCGGTCGTGCGCGTGGCGCTCACGCGGCCATATTAGGGGCCCACACGAACTCGAGGCGAAGCGCCCGGATTCGCGGGCAAAAAGCAGATACGATCCGGGACTTGTGGACGCCGCGCGAGAGGCGGTCGAAAGGCTGTGGCCGGGGCGTGATGCAGCAATGTCCGAGCTGGGGGGCGGGATCACCAACCGCAACTACAAGGTCTCCGTGGATGGCGGGGTGTTCGTGCTTCGGATGGGCGGCGCCAAAACCGACCTCCTGGGCATCGACCGTTCTGTCGAGTACGCGGCGGGGATGCGCGCGTTCGAGGTGGGAGTGGGGCCGGAAGTCGTGGCCTTCGTCCCCGCTGAGGGCTGGCTGGTGGCGCGCTTCATCGAAGGCCGCACGATCCCAATCGAAGAGATGCGGCGACCCGAGATGCTCAGGCGAGTGGCCGAGGCCCTGCGCCGGTTTCATTCGGCCGCGTCCATCCCCGGCCGGTTCGATGCGCATGAGGTGGTGGAGGATTACCGGGCCAAGGCAATGGAGCATGGGGTGAACATCCCCGCCGAGTACGACTCCATGCACGCGGTCTCCGAGCGCATCCGCGCTGCTCGCGGTCCGCAGCACGCGGTGCCCTGCCACAACGACCTGCTGAACGCGAACTTCCTGGAGGACACGGCCCCTCCGTCGCCTGCAGCGACACCTCCCCATGAACGGGGAGGACAAATCCTGATCGTCGACTGGGAGTACGCCGGGATGGGCGACCGGTTCTTCGACCTCGCGAACTTTTCGGTCAACCACGAATTCGATGTCGAGG
>VBGE01000093.1 GCA_005880345.1 Chloroflexota bacterium
AACGCGGCCTCGAAACGCTGCTGCCGCCACGTGAGCCAGATCAACCGACTGCCTCGGTCTGGGATGCGGCATCGCCGCCGCTGTCCGCAGAGCCCCGGCTCAAATAGGCAAGCACGATTTGATCCAGGTCCACCGGATAGCTCTCCCATCGGGGGTCAAGGAGTGGTTGCCGCATCCGCACCAGAGTGCTGACCTGCCGTTGTGCACGGTCGACGTGGACTATCTGCTGGGAGTCCGAGAGGACATCGAGAAGGTCGGCGGGTCCGACGAGCCGCTGGTGATCACTGACGATCGCCTCCATGTCGCCCGCCAGTTGCGTGCGACCGCGCGTGAGCACGACCAGGTAGTCGCATGTGGCACGTAGGTCCCCGATGATGTGCGAGGACAGCACGACGGTCAGACCTTGCTCGGCGGATGCCTCCATCAAGAGCTGCATGAACTCGTGTCTGGCAAGGGGATCAAGCGATGCCATCGGCTCATCCAGAAGCAGCAGGTCGGGCAGCTTGGCGAGGGCGAGGACCAATGCCACCTGAGCCCGCATGCCGCCGGAGAGCGTCGCCACCGAATGTTTGAGGCTGATGCCCAGCCGTCGTAGACGGGCTGTCGCCAGGGCGGCATCCCAGCATGGGTTGAGTCGTGAGCCCATCTCGAGGAGGTCGCTGACCGAAAAGCGGCGAAACAGGGGAGGGTCCTGTGCCGCATATCCGACTTTGGGCAGATATTCCCGCGCATCGCGACGCGGCAAGAGGCCGAAACATCTGATGGTGCCGGCGCTGGGCTCGGCCAAGCCGATGGCCAGCTGCAAGAAGGTCGTCTTGCCGGCACCGTTGGGCCCCACCAACGCCACGATCCGGCCGGCCGGCACGTTCAGATCCAGATCCTTCAGTGCCCAGCGGCGCCCGTATCGCTTCCCCAGACCACGGGCCTCAACCACGTTCATGACGCAACCGTCTGATCTGTCACGTGCTGCCGGATCGTGTTGGCGACGAGCGCTTGCACGCCTTCAGCATCCAATCCGGCCTCCTGGGCCTGGCTCAACCACCGCAGCAGGGCGCGGCGCAGCGAGGCCTGGTCCTGAGCGGATGGCCCGGCCAGCTCTCTAGCCACAAAGACTCCTTTCCCGGGCCGGCTCACCAGGAGCCCCTGCACCTCCAGGTGCCGGTACGCCTTGAGCACCGTGTTGGGGTTGATGGCGACGTTAGAGGCGACGTCGCGCACCGTCGGCAATCGATCCCCCATCTTCAAGCGGCCCAGCCTGAGCGCATGAGTGATCTGCTGGACGAGTTGCAGGTAAGGACTCAGCCCTGAGGTGTTTTCGATGTGGAAGGTCAACAGGTTGATCTGGGCCGACTGTCTGAGTGTCATAGGACACTAGGACAATAGCAGACGGCGCGCGTGCCGACACATCGCCTGTTAACAACCTCGCGTTCACTCCACCACGCCGTTTAACCTCGAATGGATGCGTCCGAAGCTCTGGCACTTCGAGAGGATGGCGGCCGCCATGGGCTACCAGGTCGTCGCCGGCGTCGACGAGGTCGGCATGGGCCCGCTCGCGGGTCCCGTTGTGGGCGGCGCCGTCGTCCTTCGCATCGGCGACCGCATCCCCGGTCTCAACGACTCCAAGCTGATGACCGCGGACCAACGCGACCAGGTCGACGCCATCATCCGGCGTCGCGCGGTCGCGGTGGCAGTCTGTGCGGTCGACCACACCCAGGTGGACCGGCTCGGCCTGTACAAGGCGCGCATCCTCGCCAGCGCCGGGGCGGTGGCGGGTCTCGGCATCAAGGCCGAATACCTTCTGATCGACGCCTTCGACGTGCCTGACGCGCCGCTGCCCCAGA
>VBGE01000094.1 GCA_005880345.1 Chloroflexota bacterium
CCCCTCGCTGTGCGGGCTCGACGCGTTGCCCGCTGGAACGTCATGCAGCGCAGTTGAAACTTCCGGCAGGACGAGTGCAGACCCTGCGTCGTCCAGGTAGACCCGGCGCAGGTCAGCCGCGGCTGTGGTCCGGCAGCTGGATGAGCTCTCTGAGTGTGCCCTGGAAGCTCTTGAGATAGAGGTGAAGGTCGAGGATCTCGTCAACGCTGATCGGCTCAGGCTCGGCCACCGGCTCGATGGCAGGCTCAGCCGTCACAGCTTCGATCTCTTCCACCGCGCCGCCCGCGATCGCGAGCACGACGATGAACGTGACCTGGCACTGCGCGCACGTCACCTGCAGATGGAAGCGCTCGTCCTCATGGCTGAGCACCTGGACGTCGCAGCCCTTCAGGCTGCGCCCGCAGACCGGGCAGTTGTAAAAGCGAGCACGGTCGCGGATGAACTCGATAATGCTCATCGCAGCGACCCATATTACGCCCGCCGGTTCTGAGAATCGGCGTTAACGATGGCCCTCGATGCATGTGCATCCCGCGCCTCCGACGACAGCCGAATGCACTGTTCCCGCGGGCAGAACCATGCGGTCTCCAGGCCTCAGCTCGAGCTGTTTGCCCTCGCTTTCCAGCACGAACGTGATCGAGCCTTCGACGCAGTAAAGAACCTTCTCGTAATTGTGCGTGTGGGCGGCGTAACGGTCGCCGCCCCCGTTCGACCACGAGTAGCAGCCGCTGGCCTCGTTCCGCAGCTTCGTCATGAGCTCGTCGAGAGTTGGCACCAGCCGATTCTAAGATTGCGTTGGTGAGACCCAGGTTCCTGGCCGATTGCAACGTCGGACGGCTCGCGCGCTGGCTGCGCGCTCTCGGCTACGACGCCTCGTACCACGCGCGCATCGACGACTCGGAGCTGGTGCGCGAGGCGGCGGCCGAAAACCGCGTCGTCTTGACCCGCGACCGCGACCTCACCAAGCGCCGCGTGATCCAGACCGGCGTCGTGCGCGCCATCCTGATCCGCGACGACGACGTCACCAAGCAGCTGCGTCAGGTGTTCGCCGAGCTCGGCCTCGAGCTGAAGGAGGCGCTGACGCGGTGCATCGAATGCAACGCGGAGCTGGAGTCGCGTGTCCCCGCGGTGGTCGCGGAGCGCGTGCCGGCCTACGTCCGGCAGACGCAGTCGCGCTACTCCGAGTGCCCGGACTGTGGCCGGATCTACTGGGCCGGCACCCACTGGCAGCGGATGCGCGAGGTCCTGCTCGGCCTGTGAGGGACGTGCTGCGGCGGCTCGTCGCAGGCGAGCTGTCCGAGGAAGAGGCGCTCGCGGAGATTCGCCGCGTACAGCTCGACGAGCTCGGCGGGCGCGCCAGGCTGGACCTCGGCCGCTACTTGCGGCGGGGCGTGCCGGAAGTCGTGCTCGCGGCCGGCAAATCGCCGGAGCAGACGGCGCAGCTAGTCGTGGCGCTGGCCGAGAGGATGGGCCAGGGGTTGGTCAGCCGGATGAGCGATGCGCATCGCGTGGCGCTGGTTGCTGCTGCGTCGGGTTGCGCCATGCAGGTGATCGAATACGGGGCGGCGGCGCGCGTGACACGCGAGGGATTTGCGCCGGAGCCGGTCGAGGCAAAGGTCGGCGTCCTCACAGCGGGCACGTCCGATGTTCCGGCCGCTGAGGAAACACGAATGGTGGTCGAGGCCTGCGGCGTGGAGACGCGGCTCGAGGCGGACCTCGGCGTGGCCGGCCTCCACCGTTTCGTGGCGCCGCTGGCTGCGATGCTCGAATGGGGCGCCGACGTGATCGTGGTCGCGGCCGGGATGGATGGCGTGCTGCCCGGACTGGTGGCGGGCTTGATCGAGCTGCCTGTGATCGGCCTACCGGTGTCGACGGGTTATGGGCGCGGCGGCGCTGGTGAGGGCGCGCTGACCACGATGCTGCAGTCGTGCTCCACCGGTCTGACCGTGGTCAACATCGACAACGGTGTCGGCGCGGGCGCAGCTGCGGTGCTGATCGCCGCGCGCGCGGCTCAGGGACGGCGGCGTGGACGCAGCACCGCGACGACGGCGAGGACCACCGCGCCGAACAGCAGCAAACCGAAGATCGCCGCGGCGATGGCTCGCGACGTGTCCGCCCCGCCGGGGACGGCGAAGAGCAATGCGAAGGCACCGATGACGAAGAGCATTCCCGCGAGCAGCCACGGGAAGCCGCGCCGCCGGCGCCCGTAGAAGAGCATCCACAACAAGCCAGGGCGCTTCTTCCGCGGTTCGCTCACAGCAGCGACTCCAGCTCTGTCAAAGACGCGATCGATGGCACTCCGTCGGAAGGCGGCTCGTCCGCGTGCGCCGTGAGCACGACCGCGCGCATGCCGAGGGAGCGCGGTCCTTCGTAGTCCTCGCGCACGCGGTCGCCGACGAACAGGGTGCGGGCAGGGTCTGTGCCGATTGCCGCCAACGCCGCCTGGTACATCTCCGGCGCGGGCTTGCGGCGGCCGGGAACGGCGCGTTGGAGCAGATCCCGCGCTTGATACCGCGCTCCCCGAGCCGCGCGAGCACGCCGAGCGCGTTGGGGTCGACGCGCACGGCGCGATCCCAGCATCGCTGCTCGGCGTCGAGAACATCGTGCAGCAGACCGTCGGGCAACCTCATGCCCGCGCCCTGCCACGCCTGTCGGTACACGTCCAGATAATCGACCTCGTCCTCGCTCCTGCTGCTCACGTACTGCTCCAGCGGCAGCAGCACGTCGTGGAGGATGGTGTCAGCCTCGGGTGCGGCGACATGGAGTGCCGCTTCGATCCGCGGCCGGAACTCGTCGAGCACGCGCAGCAGGTCCTCCGTCGGGTAGTCGAAGGTGACGAGCGTGCGTCCGTAATCGAACAGCACGCCCTCGATCCGAGGCATGCGCATATCCTGATGCTCCGTGGCAAAACGTCTCACACACCTCGATGACAAGGGCGCGGCGCGCATGGTCGACGTGGCGGAAAAGCCGGCCACAGTTCGCGAGGCGACGGCCGAATGCATCGTGCGGATGTCGCCCGAAACTGTGGAGGCAGTGCGCGGGGGAACTGCCAAAGGCGATGCCCTCCAGGTGGCGCGCGTCGCCGGCATCATGGCCGCCAAGCGCACGCCGGACCTGATTCCACTCGCGCACCCGCTGCCGCTGACGAGCGTCACCGTCGATTTCGACTTCGTCGAAGGCGGTGTTCGCGTCGTGGCCAAGGCCCGCGTCGTCGGCCAGACCGGAGTCGAGATGGAGGCCCTGACGGCGGCGGCGGTCGCGGGGCTGACGCTGATCGACATGACCAAAGGCGTCGAGCGCGGCGTGTACCTCGAGCTCGTGCGGCTGCTGGAGAAGTCGGGCGGGCGCTCGGGGACGTGGCGCAGGTCGGGATGAACCGCGCTCACGTCATCACGGTGAGCGATGGGGTTTCGGCGGGCACCCGGGAAGACGCCAGCGGGCCGGCCCTGCACAACCTGCTGCGCAATGCCGGCTTTGAGGTGAGCGGACCCCAGGTTGTGGCTGACGCTCAGGAGACGATCGCCGAGGCGATCGCCACCGCGGTGAGTGGCGGCGCCGACCTGGTCGTGACCACGGGGGGAACGGGTCTGGGGCCGCGCGACGTGACGCCGCAGGCGACGTCGACCCTCCTCGACTACGAGGTCCCAGGTCTGGGCGAGCTCATGCGGCGCGCCGGCACCTCGAGCACGCCGATGGCGGCGCTTTCGCGAGGTGTGGCCGGCGTGCGCGGCCAGTCGCTGATCATCAACGTGCCCGGCAGCGTTCGGGGCGCGACCGAGTCCCTTGAGGCAGTGCTGCCGGCGCTTCCGCATGCGATCCAGTTGCTGCATGGCAACACCAAGCACGAGTGAACCTCAACGCTGACATCGGCGAGGGCGCCGGCGAGGATGAGGCCGTCCTCGCCTGCATCGATAGCGCCAATGTCGCCTGCGGCGTGCACGCCGGATCGGTTTCGATCAGCATCGGGACCGCCCGTCGATGCCAGGCCCTCGGCGTACAGGTGGGCGCGCATCCCGGTTACGACGACCGCGCTGGATTCGGCCGCGTCGAGCGATCGCTCAGTCCCGACGAGATCGAGGCGCTGATCGCTTTCCAGGTGGCCGGGCTCGCCGCAGTGGCCCCCATCGCCTACATCAAGCCGCATGGCGCCCTGTATCACCGCTGCCAGCGTGAGGCGGCGGTGGCCGATGGGCTGGCGCGGGTGGGCAAGCGGCACGGTGTCGGGTTGATGGGACAGCCTGACTTCGAGATCGTCGCCGCGGCCAGACGGGCGGGGATACCCGCCCACCGCGAGGGCTTCGCCGACCGCCTGATGCTGCCCGACGGAAGCCTGGCCCCGCGCAGCCAGGCGGGCGCCGTTCTGAACCCGGCGCTTGCGGCGCAGCAGGCCCTTTCGCTGGCGCGCTCGGGGCGCTTTGACACGATCTGCGTCCACGGCGACACCAGGGGCGCAGGGCAGGTTGCCGCGGCCGTGCGCCAGGCCCTGCGCGACGCCGGGATCGATACCCGGCCGCTGGCGCCTTGACCGCGGGCGGCCCGGACATACGGGAGCTGACCGAGCTCGACGAACTGCGCGAGGTGGCCGAGCTCTTCGCGGTGGTGTGGGGCCGCCCGGGCGAGCCGCCGATAACCTCCGACATCCTGCGCGCGCTCCAGCACTCGGGCAATTACGTGGCGGCGGCGTTTGCGCAAGGACGCATGATCGGCGGCCTGGTGGGATGGCTGGGCGGCGCGCCCCCGGACGAGCTGCTGATGCACTCGCACATCCTCGGCGTGCTGCCAGGAAGCGAGGCGCAGGGCCTCGGGTTCGACCTGAAGCAGCACCAACGTCGATGGTGCCTGTCACGCGGGGTCTCGGTGATGGAGTGGACGACCGACCCGCTGATCCGGCGCAACGCGTATTTCAACCTGGCCAAGCTGGGCGCGGAGGCGCCCGAGTACCTCGTCGATTTCTACGGCGAGATGCGCGACGCGTTCAACGCGGGGGACGAATCCGACCGGCTTTTGATTCGTTGGCGTCTCGACTCGGAGCGCGCCGAATCGGCCGCGGCACGTGAGCCCCAGGAGCTCGACGTCGAGAAATTGCGCGGCTGGGATGCGGCTGTGATCCTTTCGGCCGGCCCCGGCGGTGAACCGGTCGCGGAGACATCGGGCTCGCGCGTCCTTCTATGTGGGACCCCGTCCGATATCGTCGCGATGCGCAAAGAGAATCCAGAGATGGCGCGCGCGTGGCGTGTCGCCTTGCGACGCGCACTGTCCGGACCGATGGCGCACGGCTATCGCATCCTGGGGGCTGCTCGATCTGGCTGGTACGTGCTGGAGTCGGGCACCGCCTAGACTTTTGCCCTGTGCTCGCCGTTGGGGACAAGGCCCCGGACTTCAAGCTGCCGACCACAGGTGGACAGGAGCTCACGCTCGGCGATGCGCTGCAGAAGCATCGCGCCGTCATCTTCCTTTTCTACGTCCTCGACTTCACCGGTGGTTGAAGGACTGAGCTGACCGAGTTTCGGTCCAGGAACGACGATGCGGTCGCCAACGGCGTCGGCATCTACGGCATCAGCGTCGACTCCGTGTTCTCGCACCAGGCCTTCGCCAAAGAGCTCGGCGGCCTCCCCTTCGACCTGATCGGCGACTTCGAGCGAAAGATGGTCACCGATTACGGCGTGCGCCGCGACGACGTCGCCGGCTACTCGGGCATGGCCCGACGCACGATCTTCATCGTCGACCGCAACCAGGTGATCCGCTGGACGTGGGTCGCTTCGCGCGAGACCCCGCAGCCGGACTACGACGCGGTCGTCAGCGAGGCCAAGCGGATCGCCGCGGAGGCATGACCGCTCCGAACTCGAAGGTCGAACCGATCGAGAAGGGGTGGTCGCAGCTCAACGCGCTGGTCGACTCGCTGGGACCTGGCGGCCTCACTCGATCTGGCGCCGACGGGTGGGCGGTGAAGGATCACCTGATCCACGTCGCAGCCTGGGAGCATTCGCTCATCGCGTTGCTGTCGAGCGCAGACCGCAGGGCGGCGATGGGCGTCGGTCCGGAGCCGCAGGACGCCGACGCGATCAACGCCGCTGTCTGGAACCTGCACAAAGGGAAGACCCCGGAAGAGGCGCTGGCGTACTTTCGCGACACGCACGCGGTCCTGGTCAATCTCCTTCGCACCTTGAGCGACGCCGACCTTCAGCTCACGTACAACCACTACCAGCCCGACGACCCGCGAGACCCGGGCGACAATCGCCCGGTCGTCGACTGGGTCGGAGGAAACACGTACGAGCATTACGCCGAACATGTTGGCTGGATCAATCAGCTGATCGAGTCGAGCGCCGCGCGCTGAGACGCGCGCATCGCAAGCGCCGTCTCGATCGACGTCTCGGCGAAGCGCAGCTCGTCACCCGGCGCCATCTGCGCCGCGACCGGCATCGAGGCGCTCGCTCGCCTCGAGCGTCCAGGGTCGCTCCGTCGAGCCGGTAGCCCATGCGGTTGGAATCGATCCCGACGATGAACGCGGAGCCGAACAATGCCTCGCGCGATGGGGCAGCCAACCGGCCGATGTGCGGTCCCGGGATGGCGTGCAGCGTGCGGTCCCCGTAAGGAGGCAGCAGCGTTGCGTCGAGCTCGCGGCCCGGCACCGCCGGGCGCCACTGCTCGCCGGTCGCGATGGTGTCGCCCGCCTGCAGCTGGCGGCCGTGCATACCACCACGACCCACCATCAGGTTGGTCGACATCGAGCCCAGCCAGCGATCTCCGGCGATGCCACCGGCGACCGCGATGTACGCGCGGGCCAGCTCGTGCCGCCTGCCGAAGCCGAGCTCATCACCTTCGCCGAGCGCGAGCGCGGTCCACATCGGGACGGCAATGCCGTTGACGCGTGGTTCGAAGTCGGCTCCGGTGATTGCAATGACGCACGGGCTGTCGACTGTGAGAGTGGGACCGAAGAGCGTGCACTCGAGACTCGCCGCGGAGACGTCGTTGCCGACGAGGAGATTGGCGGCCGAGTGGGCAAATCGGTCCATAGCGCCTCCCGGTGGGACGCCGGCCGCGGTGGCATTCGGGCGTCCGAGGTCCTGGACGGTCGTGAAGAGACCCGGCGCGACGACGCGAAGGATGTTGTTCAAGCCTGTGCGGCGAAGAACTTCACGCGGTCGCCGACTCGAAACAGCGACGGCGGGTCGGAGTCGGGCAGGAAGAGCCGTACCGACGTGCGCCCGATGAGATGCCAACCGCCCGGGCTGGCCAGCGGGTAGATCCCGGTCTGTTGGCCCGCGATCGCCACTGCCCCCGCCGGCACCTGGGTGCGCGGCACCACGCGCCGTGGCAGCACCAGCTCGTCCGGCACCGGACCCAGGTATGCCCATCCGGGGACGAATCCGACGAGGAACGCGCGGTAGATCGGGCGGCAGTGCAGCTCGGTCAGCCGGGCGGGCGAGATCTGCAGCTGCGCGCAAACCATTTCCAGGTCGGCGCCGTCGTACACGACCGGGATGCGGTGCAGCCGTCCGGGCTCCTCGACCGGTGGGCGCCTGGTCGCGAGGCGGCGAATCGCAGCCGCGATCGTCTCGTGCGTCACCTGCTCCGGGTTGAACTGGACCGTGACGCTGCTGTGCGCAGCCAGCGCCTGGCGCACGTCGCGGCGTTTCTTGAGCGCTGCCGCGAGAGCGATGGCGCGGGTGTTCAGCGCTGTGTCGAGGCGGGTGCCGAGCTCGGCCAGGACTGCGCTCTCGCCGAGCGGCTCAACGCGTACCTTGACGCGAGGTCTGGGCCGAGCTGGGTCGGAGCGCCGCGGTGGCATGTGCGCTCACAAGGATGGCGTAGAACACGCCGGGGGCGAGGCCCACGCAGAGCAGGCCCACACACGCAATCCCCATGGCCCAGGCGGTCACTATCGCGGCGACGACCACGTTCCACGTGGCGAAGTCACGGCTCACCGCATGCAGCGCGGCGACTGGGTCGAACAGATCTCGCGGATTGCCACTCGCCGCGAATCGCGCCGTCGCACCCGGTACGAGGAGCAGCATCACGAATCCCCAAGGCAGGGCGAGGATGAGGATGGCAAAGACGTACGCGAACGGCGAACTGATGAGGTGAGCAAGTGGACCCAGCAGGATGGCGAATGGGGCGGCGACGATCAAGAGGGCAAGGACCATCCACGACCCGTCGACCAGCAGGCGGCTGGTCAGCCGGAACCGCGGAGGTTCGGCCGCAGGATCGAGCTCGGACACGCGTGTGGCTTCGACTGCATATCCGAGAAGCGGGATCGTCAGCAGCGGGGTGAGCAGGACGGCGACAACACCCTCGAGCCACAGGCCGTACGGCTTGCCTCGGAACGGCCATGTGAATGAATCGGCGACGTGCCTCACGCCGCCAATGTTCGGCCTTAATTCGCCTCGGCTTCGAGCTCTACTCCGAGGACGTTGTCCTGGAGCATGTACGCACATCCATACGGGTCGCGAAAGCCGAGCACCTTCACCGAGATGTTCATCGGCGTGTGCATCAGCAGACCCTCGAGCACGCCGGCGTGGAAGCGGCAGATGACCGGCGCGCGGCGGCACACCTCAGCGAACAGGCAGTTGGTGCACTGCATGATGCCGCCTCGCTGAGCCTCATATTCGGCCCCCATCTCGAGCATCGGCTCGAGCGCTGACATCGTGGTCTTTGAGCCTGGCACCGCGATGGACTCGCCGAAGACGCGGCCGGCCCTTCGCACCGCGTGGCTGCCGACGTCACCCAGGTCGTCGAAGGCTCGGGCGAGTGACTCCGCGACGATGTCGTAGCGGCGCATGGGGTGGCTGATCTGAACCGGGCCGCCCGTGAGCTTGTAGATCTTGGCCGGCTTCCCGGGCAGGCCGCGGCGGTGGGCGACTTCAAGGTAGCCGAGGGCGACGAGGCGTTCCAGATGCTCAAAGGCAACCGAACGATGAACACCGGATTCGCGTGCCACGTCGTCCACGCTGCGCGGTTTGCGGTCCGCGTAGAAACGGAGAAGAATG
>VBGE01000095.1 GCA_005880345.1 Chloroflexota bacterium
GTCTCGCCCGGCGAGCGGTACGCCAAAACCTACGAGATCAACATGCTCCGCTGCATCGTCTGCGGCTATTGCGAGGACGCCTGTCCCGTGCAGGCCATCGTGCTGGGTCCCGAATACGAGCTGTCCGACACCAGCCGCGAGAAGTTCATCTACACCAAGGAAAGGCTGCTCGAGCCGCTGCCGCCGGACGTACAGGCAAGACTGGACGCCAAGAAGTAAGTGTCGATCGCAGTCTTCTTCGTCTTCGCGGCGCTGGCGATCATCGGCGGCGTCGGCGTAATTTCTTTCCACCAGCCGATCCGCTCGGTGCTCAGCCTGGTCGTGGTGATGCTGTCGCTGTCGGTCTTGTTCTTGCTGCTCAGCGCGCAGTTCGTGTTCGCGGTCCAGATCATCGTGTACGCCGGCGCGGTCATGGTCCTTTTCCTCTTCGTGATCGCCCTGCTCGGGCCGGCGCGCGACATCGGCCGCGGACGCTTGCGCTTCCAGACCGCCCTGTCGCTCCTTTTCGTGCTCGCGCTGTTCGGCCTGATGTACGCCTTGATCCAGGGCGTCCAGTACCGGCAGCCAGAGAAGGCCGACCTCAACTTCTTCGGCACCGTGCAGTCGATCGCTGTTGGACTGTTCACGACCTATCTCTATCCGTTCGAGCTGACGTCGATCCTCCTGCTGGTCGCGGCCATCGGTGCGATCTACCTCAGCCGCAAGCACATCGACGATCTGTGAGCACCCTGAACATCGGCGGCTCACAGCTCGACGCGTCGTGGTTCCTGCTGCTCAGCGCGATCCTGTTCGTGCTCGGCGCGATCGGCGTGCTGGTGCGGCGCAACCCGCTCGTGATCCTCATCTCCATCGAGCTCA
The DNA here is from genome assembly GCA_005880345.1 of Chloroflexota bacterium. Lineage (GTDB taxonomy): Bacteria > Chloroflexota > Dormibacteria > Dormibacterales > Dormibacteraceae > 40CM-4-65-16. The sequence continues at coordinate 859 of VBGE01000095.1, forward strand.
TGCTCAACGCCGCCAATCTCGCGCTCGTCACCTTCTCGCGCCAGCTCCTGAACATGGAGGGGCAGCTCTTCGCGCTCATGTCGATGACGGTGGCCGCGGCTGAGGCCGTGGTCGGCCTGGCGATCCTGGTCGACATCTTCCGGGTGCGCGACGTCGAAGACATCGACGACCTGAGCGAGCTGAAGGGATGAGCAACCAGGCGCTCGCGCTGCTCGTCCTCCTCCTCCCTGCCGCCGGCGCGGTGGTGCTCGCGGGCCGCGGCTGGCGCGTGCCGCGGGTGTTCACGGTGATCATCGGACCTGGAGTCGTGTGGGCCTCGTTTGTCGGGGTCCTCTCGCTGTTCGCCAGCGATGCGCAGGGCGACTTCACCTACTGGACGTGGATCAAGAGCGGCACGTTCGTCGTGCCCTTCAACCTCCTCATCGACCACCTGTCGATCTTCATGTGCCTGGTCATCACGGGGGTGGGCGGACTGATCATCACTTACGCCGTCGGCTACATGGCAGCCGAGGACGGCCCTAGCTACGCCCGCTTCTTCACGTACATGGACGTCTTCATCTTCTCGATGCTGCTGCTGGTCCTGGCGGGGAACTTCGTCTTCCTGATCGTCGGCTGGGCCATGGTCGGCCTCAGCTCATACCTGCTGATCGGGTTCTGGTACCAGCGGCGCTCAGCTGTCGTCGCCGCTCGCAAGGCGTTCGTCATGAACGTGATCGGCGACGTCGGCATGATCTTGGGCACATTCGTCCTGTTCGTCTCGACCCATGCCGTCACGTATGGCGGAGTGTTCGCAGCGATTACACCCGGCCCCTCGTGTCTCCACTCTGTTCCTCGGTGCCTGCAGGCGGAACTAGTCGGTCACGCCGTAGACCACGGGTCGATCGAGCTGGCTGCGTTTCTGCTTCTTGTCGGAGCGATCGCCAAGTCGGCGCAGCTCCCCCTTCATACCTGGCTGCCCGACGCCATGGAAGGCCCCACCCCGGTGAGCGCCCTCATCCACGCCGCGACCATGGTCACCGCCGGGGTTTATCTGGTCGCCCGAATGCACCCCATCTACGACGTCGCGACCTACGCCCACGGCGCGGTCGCGATCATCGGCGCCGTGACCGCGCTGTTCGCGGCCACCATCCAAAGCCCTTCTCTTCATGGCAGCCGGCAACGTGATCCACGCCATGCACGACGAGCAGGACATGCGCAAGTACGGCGGGCTGTGGCGCCAGCTGCGCCCGACCTCGATCACCTTCCTGGTCGGCTCGCTGTCGCTGGTCGGCGTGATCCCGTTCGTCGGGTTCTTCTCGAAGGAGCAGATCCTCGGCGCCGCCTTCTCCAAACCGGACGACTCAGCCGCCCAGATCCTGTGGTTCATCGGTTTCGTCACGGCACTCATCACCGGTTTCTACACAGGCCGCATGTGGTGGCTCTCGTTCTGGGGCAAGCCGTCCCCCGAGCGCCCTGTCGAGCACCCGCACGAGGCGCCGCTGGTGATGATGGTCCCGGTCGCCATCCTGGCCGTTCTCGCCACGATCGGCGGGTTCATCCAGACCCGCGCCCTCGGGTTCGGCCCTTCCGTCGTGTCGGGCTACCTCGAGCAGGTCGTCACGCCGCAGCGCTGGGAAGGCGGCGCCGCCGAGATCGGGCTCACCCTGGCGACGATGCTTCTCGCGACCGCGCTGTTCGCGGCCGCGATCCGCATTCGCCCGTGGTCGGCCTACGTCCCGTGGGCGCAGCGCCTGCTCGAACGCAAGTACTACTTCGACGACATCTACGACGCCGCCTTCGTCCGGTCGATGGATTGGTTGGCGGGCTTCGCCCAGCGGGACATCGAAAAACCGGTCCTCGACGGGGCGGTAGTCCAGACGGGCGCCCTCGCGCGCTGGGGCGCCGGCGAGCTCAGCCTCACCCAGAGCGGCTACTTCCGCAACTACGTGCTGGTGTTCGTGGTCGGGGCGCTGGCGGTGGCGGGCGTTGTCCTGCTGACGAGGGCCTTCGCGTGACGTTCACCCTGACCAGCCTGTGGGTGATGCCCCTGGTCGGTGGCCTGCTCGTCAGCCGGCTCCCCTCCCCGCTGGCGAAGTGGTTCGGCGCGCTCGTGGCTCTGGTGACGCTCACCATCGCCGCCTTCGTCGCCTTCAACTTCGCCCCCGACCACCACGGATATCAGTTCACGGAGAAGGTCGCCTGGATCCCGCAGCTCAGCATCTTCTACCGGCTCGGTGTGGACGGCATCAGCCTGTGGCTCGTCGTCCTCAACGCGTTCCTCACGCTGATCGCGATCCTGGCCACGCCCGTCAACCACCGAACGGCCGGTTTCGTGGCCCTGATGCTCGCCATGTCGGCAGGCCTCGCCGGACTCTTCATGGCGGTCGACCTCGTCCTCTTCTATGTCTTCTGGGAGGCGATGCTGATCCCCGCCTACTTCCTGCTTTGGCTCTACGGGGAGGGAAAGCGTCCGGGCGCGGCGGCGCTGAAGTTCGTCCTCTACACGCTCGCCGGATCGCTTCTGATGCTGGTCGGCGTCATCGGCGAGTACATCGCCACCGGCAAGCAGACCTTCGACCTGGCGCAGCTCGCCACTCTCGCCCCCGCGCCCTCGCTGCAGTTCGGCCTGTTCTTCGTCTTCGCCCTGGCGTTTGCCATCAAGACGCCCCTGTTCCCCTTCCACAGCTGGCTGCCCGACGCGTACAACGCCGCGCCCGTGCCCATGCTGGTCACCTTCGCCGGCGTGATGGGCAAGGCCGGCGCGTACGGTTTCCTGCGCATCGCCGTGCCGTTGTTCCCGCAGCCGGTGGACTGGTGGGACTGGCGGTGGGTCATCCCTGTGCTAGCGGTCGCGGCGATCATCTACGGCGCGCTGATGGCGCTGGCGCAGAACGACATGAAGATGCTGGTCGCCTACTCGAGCGTCAGCCATATGGGCTTCATCGTGCTGGGCATCTTCGCGCTCAACATCCAGGGCCAGCAGGGCGCGGTGGTGCAGATGGTCAACCACGGGATCATCATCGCGGCGCTCTTCCTGATCGTCGGCTGGATCAGCGACCGCGCAGGCACGCGCGACCGATTGGCGATGGCCGGCCTCGCGCTGCGCATGCCGGTCATGGCCGGCGTTTTCGCGGTGGTCACGTTCGCCGCCCTCGGGCTGCCCGGTCTGAACAGCTTCGTCGGCGAGTTCATGACGCTGCTCGGCGCGTGGCAGCGGGCGCCCGTCCTGGCCCTGTTCGGCGCGATCGGCCTGGTCCTCGCGCCGGTGTACATGCTCCGGCTCTTCCAGGGCGCGATGCAGGGCCCGCCGCTAGGCACAGTGCCGCGCTCGGATATCTACGTCGGACAGCTCTCGGTGCTCGCGCCACTGGTCCTCGCCATGTTCGTCATCGGCCTGTACCCGGCGCTGCTGACCAACCTGATGACCTCGCTCGGCCAGACCGGGTTGTATCGCTGACATGCCTGCCGGCACCGACCTCACCTACACCTGGACGCAAGCCCTCAACGACCTGGGCCAGGTCTCGCCCATCGTCGCGCTGACGGGGTTCTTCCTGCTCGCGGTGGTGACCGACCTCGTCCTGCCCCGTCCACGACGCGGTGGCGCCGTGGCGATGGTCGCGGTGGTCGGCTTTGCCTACTCGCTCGGCACCGCCGCCTACCGCTGGGCGAACGGCTCGGGGACCTACGCCTATCACCGGTTCGCGACGGGCGACTTCTTCGCCCTGTTCTTCGAGGTTCTGTTCGCCAGCCTCGGCATCCTCACCGTCGCGCTCTCGCACACATATCTTCGACGCCGCGGCTTGCTCGAGAGCGAGTTCTACATCCTGATCATGGCCGCTGTCATCGGCATGATGGTGCTTGGCTCCGCGACGTCGCTGGTGACGGTGTTCCTCGGGCTCGAGATCCTGTCGCTGGCGCTGTACATCCTGAGCGGTTTCGCGCGGACGGACTTCCGGGCTCAGGAAGCCGCGGCGAAGTACCTGCTCGTCGGCGGCTTCGCCAGCGCGTTCGTGCTGTACGGCATGGCGCTGGTCTACGGCGCCGCCGGCACGACGGTGATCCCGGACATCGCGAAGAACCTCACCTCGTCGGCAGCGTCGAACCCGATGCTGATCCTCGGCATCCTGCTGATGGGCGTCGGTTTCGCATTCAAGGTTTCAGCCGCGCCGTTCCACATGTGGACCCCGGACGTTTACCAGGGCGCGCCCATCCCGGTGACGGCCTTCATGTCGGTGGGGACCAAGGCCGCGGCGTTCGCGATGATCGTCCGCGTCTTCGCGTCGGGCCTGCCCCACCTGGCGCCGGAGTGGCAGACGCTGCTTGCGTTCGTGGCGGCGGCGAGCATGGTGTGGGGCAACCTGATGGCGATAGCGCAGTCGAGCCTGAAGCGGCTGCTCGCGTATTCCGGCATTGCGCAGGCCGGCTACGTCCTCATCGGAGTCGTCGCCGGCGGCTCCAACGGGCTGGCCGCGGTCCTGTACTACCTCTTTGTCTACATGTTCATGAACTTCGGGGCGTTTGCGGTCCTGACGCTGCTCGCCGGTCCCGAGGGCGACCGCGACAGGTTCGCCGACCTCGAGGGCCTGGGGCGGCGCAATCCGGTCCTCGCCGTCGCGATGACGATCTTCATGCTCTCGCTGGCCGGGTTCCCGCCCTCGGTGGGCTTCTTCGGCAAGCTGTTCCTGTTCACCGCGGGTGTTTCGGCCGGCTATTTATGGCTGGTCGTGCTGGCGGTGCTGATGAGCGTGGTCTCCGTCTTCTATT
>VBGE01000096.1 GCA_005880345.1 Chloroflexota bacterium
TCAGCGGCGCGGTGTGCGTGGTCAACAGCTTCCGGGCCAAGCTGCTGCACAAGAAGATGAGCCTGGCGATGCTGTCCGACGACCGTTACCAGCACCTGTACACGCCCGCCCAGCGGGCGGCGATCCGCCGCCACATCCCGTGGACGCGTCGCGTGTGCCCGGAGCTGGCGGAGGACATCGCACGCCGGCGTGAGACGCTGGTCCTGAAGCCCAACGACGAATACGGCGGCAAAGGGGTCGTTCTCGGTTGGACGGTCGACCAGGCGGAGTGGGAGGCCGCGATCGACGTCGCGACAACTCAGAGCTACGTCGTGCAGGAGGCGGTCGAGATCCCGCGGATCCCCTTCCCGGTGGCGCTCGATGGCCTGCGCTACATCGACCTGGCGGTCGACCTGGACCCGTACCTTTTCGACGGTCGCGTGGGCGGGTTCATGACTCGCGTCTCGGCGGCCGCTCTGCTCAATGTCACCGCCGGGGCGGGCAGCGTCGTGCCAACATTCGTCGTCGAAGGGCCGGCATGAAGCGCGAGGGTTTGCTCACGATCGGCGTCGAGGAGGAGTACCAGATCATCGACTCCTCCGGGGCGCTCCACTCGCACATCGACACGCTCCTGGCGAGGGCCGCTCCGAAGCTCGGCGACAAAGTCAAGCGCGAGATGATGCAGTCGGTGGTCGAGGTCGGCACGACCATCTGCGAGAACGTCGACGAGGCGCGCGACCAGCTCCGCGACATGCGCCAGACCCTGGCCGACCTGCTCCAGCCTGAAGGTCTCCGCATCGCCTGTGCGGGCACGCACCCGTTCTCGCTGTGGCAGGACCAGCAGATCACGGACTTCGACCGCTACAAGATGCTCGAAGAGGAGCTGCAGGACGTCGTTCGCTCGCTGGTCATCTTTGGCCTGCACGTCCACGTCGCCATTCCCGACCAGGAGAGGCGGATCGAGATCCTCAACGAGGCGCGCTACTTCCTGCCTCACCTGCTGGCGTTGAGCACGTCGAGCCCATTCTGGATGGGACGCAACACCGGCCTGAAGTCGTACCGCAGCGTGATCTGGTCGAACTTCCCGCGCACAGGGATTCCACCAGAGCTGACCTCGTACGACGAATACCAGAACTACGTCCAGCTGCTGGTCAAGACCGGGTCGATCGACAACGGCAAGAAGATCTGGTGGGACATGCGCGCGCACCCTTCGTTCCCGACGATCGAGTTCCGCGTGTGCGACATGCCCACACGGCTTGCGGAGACGATCTGCCTCGCGGGCCTGATGCAGGCCATCTGCGCCAAGCTCCTCAAGCTTCGCGAACGCAACCTCGGGTTCCGCAAGTACATGCCGGCGCTGATCGCCGAGAACAAGTGGCGGGCGATCCGGTACGGGATCGATGGCAACCTGATCGACTTCGGCAAGCAGGCGGAGGTGCCGATGCGCGACCTGGCCGTCGAGCTGGTCGAGTTTGTCGACGACGTCGTCGACGAGCTGGGCTCGCGGGCGGCGGTCGAGTACGTGCACACGATCCTGGCCGAGGGGACGAGCGCAGACCGGCAGCTTCGTGTGTTCAAAGCCACCGGAGACACGCGGGCGGTGGTCGACCTGCTGGCGGCGGAGACGATGGGGGTGCCCGTCCCGCACGTCTGACGCCACCGTGCGCTAAGCCGACTGCCGAACGCTGCATGTGACGTCACAGGTGCGGAACGGGCAGTCTCCGATGCGGAATTCGCGAGCCTCCATCAAGTGTTTAATTAGCCGGCGATGAGCGCGCGGACCTCGGCCATCAGCGAGAAGAGGAGGCGCGAGCTCGTCCACGCGGCGTACAAGCAGATCGCGGAAGGAGGCTTCGAAGGGCTGCGGACGCGCGAGGTGGCGGCCGAGGTCGGCGTGAACATCGCGACTCTGCACTACTACTTTCCGACCAAGGAGTCGCTGATTGGCGGCGTGCTGGAATACGCCATGGGGCGGTTTCGCACCACGCTCGAGCCACACGGCTCGCCGTCGGATCAGCTGCGCAATCACCTGCGCGCGGTGAGGAAGCTGATGGTGGCCCAGCCTGAGCTGGCGGCGGTGATGGGCGAGCTGACGCTTCGCTCGTCGCGCGATCCAGCGGTGCGGGCGATCGTGGACGGGATGTTCGCCACCTGGCAGAGCACGATGCGCGGCCTGCTGCGCCGGGCGGTCAAGAACGGCACGCTGCCCGCCCAGCAGGACAGTGGCGCGGTCGCGGGCCTGGTGATCGCGGCCATCATGGGATCGACGCTGCCCCAGGTCGACCCGAAGCGTGGAGACCAGGCGATCCGCCAGTTGGAGCGCCTCCTCGGAATATGATAGTCAAGCAAGTGATTGATTAGACTATGAGCATGAGCACCGCATCTCCCGCCAAAGCGCCCTCGTTCGTCAGCCTGTTCAATCCGCTGGCGCAACGCCTCCTGAGACTTGGGCGCGTGTTGGGACCGAACGCGCTCATCACGGTTCGCGGGCGCAAGACGGGCGAGCCGCGGACGACGCCTGTCGCGCTGGTCGACATCGGCGGCAAGCGCTGGGTCATCGGCACGTTCGGTGACACCAACTGGGTCCGCAACCTGCGAGTCGCGGGCGAGGCCACGCTGACCGTGGGAAGCAAACGTGAGGAGGTGAAGGCGGCCGAGCTCGACGTGGCAGCGCGGACCGCTTTCTTCAGGGACGTCATCGGGCCATATGTCAGGCGAATGCCGGTGGGAGGCCTGCTCCTATCGATCCTCGGCGCGAAGGAGATCGTCAGCGACCCCGCGGCAGCCGCGGAGAAGCGCCCGGTCTTCGAGCTCCGCGCCGCCTAACCCGGAATCCTCAAGACCAGGCCAGGTATCCGGTAGTCCAGGATCACGTCAACGCAGTCCCCTGACGGCACCGCGATCGTTACTGTGCGCGAGTCGCCTTGCATCGAGATGCGATATCTGCCGGGCGAGAGTCGCGCCGCGAATGTGCCGTCAGCGGCCACCTGAGTGAGGGTCGTGGCGCCCGTCTGTTCATTTTGGATGGCGATGGATTTCGGGAGAGCTCCGAACGTGTCGATCCTGGCGGCGATCCCGGTGCCGGCAAAGTCGGGGATGCTCGACCGGTCGCTCTGATATCCGATTAGCGTCGCCACGGTGAGCAGCACCGCCAGCGCTGCAACGAGGATGCCGACGACCAGGAGTTTCATCGCGCCGGCGTCCTGAGCAACCGCGGAGCCACGACAAGGAGGACGAGCGCGCCGAGCAGTACGACGAGGATCGTGGCGGCGGGCAACCATTCGACAGTCCGGTTGATTCGGTTCAGGGGTTCCAGCCCATGGAAGAGCAGCTGGCTGCGCTCGAACGAGGCGACATGGAAGGGTCCAAACCAGGCATCGGCGGCGAGGTTCGAGCTCAGGCCGAACAGGATGAACGTGACAAAAGCGATCGCCTGCAGCAGGACTGCCACGCAAACCCCGTGGAGGAACGAGCCGGCTGACGCGAGGATCCGGTTGCCGCGGATCACCGCGGCGTAAGCCGTCCCCGCGCCGAGAACGAGGTCGAGCCCGACGCCCGTCTGTCGAGGCATGTCGTCGAGAAGGACTTCCATCTCGCGCCCATAACGTTTGCGCCAGGACCGCGGATAGAGCCAGAGCCACGTTTTCATGCGAGCGGTCGCCAGCGCCGGAACTTCCACGCCGCCGTGGCAAGACCAGAGGCGGAAGTGAGGAGAAACGAGCCTACGGTCGTGGCGTTGAAAAGAGTCAGTTGCGGAGCGCAGCAGTCTGGCTGGGCGAACAGAAAACCGGCCGGGCCGAGCTCAACGCCAAATTTCAATCTGAGGATGAAGCTGAAGAGCACGAGCAGTCCCAACAGGCTTGCCTCAGCCACGCTGATGGCGATAACGCCAAGGAGCAGAAGCGACGCAGCAGCGGAAAACCGTCTCATGCAGGGTCAGGCTCTCTTCAGGCGGCGGAGGCTGGTCGCGACGAGACCCTTCATGCCGCTGATCTCGGATTCGAGGCGCCGCCGGCCGGCGGGGGTGATCTGGTACGGGCGGCGCCGATCGTCCGTGGCCAGGGCCTCGATCATGCCTTCGGCCTCCAATCTGCCGATCGCGCCGTACAGCGTCCCGGGCCCGAGACGAACGCCTGTGATCGAAGCGATGTCCTCGATCATCGCGTAGCCGTGCTTGGGTCCTCCGGCCGGTCTAAATTGATCGCAGATAACCGAGGGAAGAACACACATGGTCGAGAAGGTGAGGGTGGCGGATAAGTTCGAGCTCTTCGACGAATACTGGAAGCCGAAGGTCATCGGCGAGGTCAACGACTTCTACATCAAGGCGGTCAAGTTCAAGGGTGAGTTCGTCTGGCACGATCACCAGACCGAGGACGAGCTTTTCTACGTGGTCAAAGGCAAATTCCGGATCAAGCTGCGCGACGGCGAGGTGGAGCTGGGGCCGGGCGAGTTTGCCGTTGTCCCGCGGGGCGTCGAGCACATGCCCGTCGCCGACGAGGAGGTCCACGTCTTACTCCTGGAACCCAAGACGACCGTCAACACCGGCAGCGCCGACAGCGAGCGAAGGGTCGACGTGCTGGAGGCGATCTAGCGGCCGGGTCTGCATCCCGACGCATACGACTACGGGCTGCTGAAGGCTTCGCTGCTCGATCCGTTGTCGAGCGGATCGGGCCGATTCCGCCGCGCGGCATTCAACGTCGAGTCGGACGCGCCGGTCGACAGTCCACTGGAGGTTCTGCAGCGGCCGGAGTTGCGCCGCTACTGGCATCTCTCGATTTTGCTGGACGTGCCGTGGGAGAAGAACCACCGTTGTCGAGCGGATCGGGCCGATTCCGCCGCGCGGCATTCAACGTCGAGTCGGACGCGCCGGTCGACAGTCCACTGGAGGACGCGGTGCCGGGGTCCGTGCTGATCTTTGACGGCATCTTTCTGCAGCGGCCGGAGTTGCGCCGCTACTGGCATCTCTCGATTTTGCTGGACGTGCCGTGGGAGAAGAACCATCATCTTCTCAACCACCCGGAGTGGAATGCCGGCCAGTCGGACCCGAGCAGCCCGCAGCACCGGTACGCCGAAGGGCAGCGCATTTACTTTCGCGAGTGCGACCCTCGCGCCGCTGCATCCATCGTCATCGACAACACCGACCTGTCCAATCCGATCGTCATCAAGGCGCCGAAGACTTGACCGAGACCTGTGTCTGGCACCAGGCGTACAGCGCGTCGTACATCGGCGTCTGCGCTTCGAGCTTCTCGTGGTCGCGCTCGCCATAGACCTGGCGAAAACCCATTGCCATGGCTTTCAAGCCTGCCGATTCCGGCGTTTTGTGAAGATCTGACTCCACGTCCGCGCCGTGGACGATGGAGGCCAGTCGCGCCAGGGCCGGGTCGTCGAGACCGTACTTGAGCAGGATCGACTCGAACGAGCAGCGCCCTTCGACGTGACCGAGCTCGGCCCCTTCGACGTCGTACGGCACTGCGTTCTTCTCCCGCGCGGTGCGGCTCACCTCCTGAGGCTCGACATAAAGGAACTCGGCGTCGCGGTCGATGAACCGGCGAATGAGCCACGGACACGCGATGCGATCGACCGCCGCGTTCTTTCTCGTCACCCAGCGCATCGTCCAATCCTCCTAGTCATGTTCATGACGTTGCCGCGCCAGCTTGATCGCCCGCTCAGCTGCGACGCGGCGGGTTGAGCCAAGGTGGTCCCGCTCGACCGCGCGGCCCAAACCCCGCTGCAGAACCGCCAGCTCGCGCTCGAACTGGGTTCGGGCAGGCGGCCGTCGAGCAAGGTCTTCGGCAGCCTGCTGCAGCTGGTCGTACTCCTCGTTGCTCTCCTTCCGAATCCGGCGGCGGATCTCCTGTTCGTCGGTCTCGCGCAGCTCCGTGACCGGCAAGACGTACGCATCGCCGCCGCGTTGAACGATGTCCTCGGCGATCCACTCGAGCTGCTCGAGCAAATGCTCGCTGTAGGGCACGACGACCGCGCCTGGAGTCAAGGTGATCGCGCCGAGCCGTTGAAGGTTGCGCCAGGTGGCGACCCGCGGCGTGCTCGAGGCGGCGGTGAGCCGCCAGGTCAGGACAAGCCACCGCGGCGCCGTCATGCCGCCGGCACGGGCGTTGACTGGCTGGCATCCATTGGCACAATGAAACATACATTACATGCAACCTATGTTGCAAGCGCCGCGGGGTGGCGCTTACGATCAGCGGCACGGCCGTGCACTTCATCACTCGCGAGCGCATCCACGTCGACCGGATCGCGACCGCGTGGGCGATCCGGCGGTTCGTCGATCCTCAGGCGAGTTTCGAATTCGTGCCTCGGACGCGTGATGTAAGCAGGCTTCCCGGCATCCCCTTCGACATCCGCGGGGCCGAGCTCGGCCATCGCAACGGCCGCTGCACGTTCGAGAGCCTGCTCGAAAAGTACGAGCTGAGGGACCGGGCGCTGCGGCGGATGGCGGCCATCATCCGGGGCGCCGACCTGCCGCACGAGGAGGGCGGACCGCCGGAGTCGCCGGGCGTGCTGGCCGTGTTCGACGGCATCCGCGATAGCGCGTCGACCGACGAGGAACGGCTCGCGCGCGGGGGGGCGGTTTGCGACGCGCTGTACGC
>VBGE01000175.1 GCA_005880345.1 Chloroflexota bacterium
GTCTGCCCATCGAAGAGAAGATCAACCCCGAGGTGATGGCGACAGCCCTTGCCTCCCCGGCGCCCGCGCCGCGCGAGGGCGGCTTCGGGGGCCGCGACAGGGGCGGCCGCAACGGAGGAGGACGAGACAGGCGGCCGCGCAGAGACTGATCAAGGTAAGCCCCTCCGGGCGCTTCGCGCCGCCTCCCCACTGGTGGGGAGGCAACCGTGATGGCTGACGCCATCAGGGTTTGTGTCGCTGGATACCGCGGCAAAGTCGGTGCGGTGCTGGCGTCGGCGTTTCAGTCCGAGCCTGGAATCGAATATGTCGGCGGAGTGGCCCGAGGCGACGATCTCGCGGCATTCCTGCATGACAAGCGTCCGCAGGCCCTCGTCGATTTCACGAAGCCGAACGAGGCGATGCACAACGCCCTCGCTGCCGTCGCGGCCGGCGCCTCGCCCGTGGTCGGCACGACGGGGCTGTCCGGCGCCGACGTGGACAAGCTCGAGACCGCATGCAAGGCCAAGAAGGTGGGCGGCATCGTGGCGCCTAACTTCGCCATCGGCGCGGTGCTGATGATGCACCTGGCCGACATCGCTGCCCCGCACTTCGAAGCGGTCGAGGTGATCGAGATGCATCACGCAACCAAGCTCGACGCACCTTCGGGCACCGCGCTGGCGACGGCGCGGCGGCTCGCGTCGAGGCGCAAGGACCGGCCGTTCGCACACAACCAGGCAGAGAAAGAAACGCTCGCCGGGACGCGAGGCGGGGAACAGGGTGGTGTTGGGGTGCACAGCGTGCGCCTGCCAGGCTTCGTCGCGGATCAAGAGGTGATCTTTGGCCTTCCAGGCCAGACGCTGACCATCGCGCACCGCACCACCAGCCGAGAGGCTTACGTGCCGGGGGTCCTGCTGGCGATCCGCCGCGTCACCGCCGAGCCGCGCTTTTACCGCGGCCTAGACGAGCTCCTGGGACTGCGCCTTGACTAACCCGCCTCGCCAGGATCGCGTCCAGGTGTGGGCCTCGCAGCTTGCCAACAACGACTTCCCGCCGGTCTGCGCGATGACCGGGCGTCCCGCGGAAACCTGGCGCAAGTTCACGTTCTCGACCCCGCCGCTGTGGACCTATGCGCTTCTGGTGCTGCTGTGTCTTGGGATCCTGGGCGTCGTTATTGCGGCCGCGATCGTTTACGGGGTCTCCGAGCGCGCAACCGGCCATCTGCCTCTCACGAGGTCCAGCAGCCGAATCGTCGGGCTGTCGTTCTGGATTCCAATCATTGTCATCACCTTGAGCCCGATCGCATGGATCGTCGCCTTCGCCGCCGGGGGAAACAATGACTCTCCCGTCTTCCCGATCCTTTTCTTTCTAGGCGTCCTGTTTCTGCTCGGCGGCTTGCTCGGACGCCTGCTGCTGACGCGGCTGGTCGGCCCCCGTGGCAAGGTGTATCCGCTGCAATACGGCCAGTACGACCGCCTGGTCGAGATCAGCAATGTTGCCCCTGCGTTCGTCACGGGAGTGCAGCAGCACCAGCACGCGCGCTTCGCACAGGCCTACGCGCCACAGACGCCATTGCAGCCGGAATCGAAGTAAACTGGCGCCGTGCCCACCTCCAAGCGACTAAACGTTGCTGTCGTCGGCGCAACAGGGATGGTCGGCAGCGAGATGCTCAAGATCCTCGTTCAGCGCCAGTTCCCTGTCGACAAGGTGCGCGTATTTGCATCGGAGCGCTCGGTCGGCAAGCAGGTCCCGTACAACGGGCAATCGCTCCATGTCGAAAGGCTCGACGAATCGTCGTTCAAGGACACGCAGGTCGTGATGTTCGCCGCGGGCGCCGACATCTCGCTGATGTACGGACCGATCGCGGCAGAGGCGGGCGCGTTGGTCATCGACAAGAGCTCGGCCTGGCGCATGAAGGCAAACGTCCCGCTGGTGGTGCCCGAGGTCAACGGCGGCGACATCGCGGACAACGAAGGCATCATCGCGAGCCCCAACTGCACGACCATTCCGCTGACCATGATCCTCGAGCCTTTGCGCCAGCGCGTCGGCGTGGAGCGCGTCATCGTGTCGACTTACCAGGCGGCCTCCGGCGCCGGCCGTCCGCTTGCCAACGAGCTGCAGGAGCAGACCGAGGCGATCGCGGCGGGCAAGAAGCCCGAGGTCAGCGTCACGACGCATCAGCTTGCCTACAACGTCATCCCCGGCGGATGGAAGCCGCAGCAGTACGGCTACAACGAGGAGGAGATGAAGCTCGTCAACGAGACGCGCAAGATCCTCCACGATCCCGAGCTGCGGATCGCGGCCACCTGCGTGCGAGTGCCCGTCCAGGTGGGCCACAGCGAGTCGGTGTTCATCGAAACGAGGGATGCGATCGAGCCTGAGGACGTGCGCTCGCTGCTCGAGCACGCGCCGGGTGTGATGGTCGAGGACGACCCGGCGGCACGCGACTACCCAACGCCTCTCGACGTCGCCGGCCGGGATGAGGTTTTCGTCGGCCGGATCCGCAAGGATCTGTCCGCGGAGAAGGGAATCGCGCTGTGGATCGTGTCCGACAACTTGCGCAAGGGGGCGGCGCTGAACGCCGTGCAGATCGCCGAGAAGGCAATCGAGATGGGAGTGATCAAATGACAAAGGAAATCGGACGCCTCCTGACCGCCATGGTCACGCCCTTCAAAGCGGATGGCTCAGTCGATTACGCCGCCGCAGAAAAGCTCGCGGTGATGCTCGTCCACGACGGCTCCGACGGAGTGGTCGTCTCAGGCACCACCGGCGAGTCGCCGGCACTCTCGGACGCGGAGAAGATCGAGCTCGTGCGTGCGGTCAAGGCGGCGATCCCAAACAACAATGTCGTCGCCGGCACAGGCAGCAATGACACCCATCATTCGGTCGAGCTGTCGAAGCTCGCCATGAAGGCCGGCGCGGACGCGCTGCTCGCCGTGGTGCCCTACTACAACAAGCCGCCGCAGGACGGCATGTACGAGCACTTCAAGGCGATCTCGGAGATCGGCCCGACGATCATGTACAACATCCAGGGGCGCACGGCCGTGAACATGACGGCCGCGACGACCCTGCGATGCGCTCACCTGCCCGGCATCATCGGGGTCAAGGAAGCCAGCGGAGACCTCGACCAGATCGGCCTGGTCTGCGCTGGCAAGCCCGCGAAGTTCAAGGTGTGGAGCGGCGACGACAGCTGGACGCTGCCGGTGCTCGCGGTCGGCGGTTACGGCGTGATCTGCGTCGTCTCGCACATCGCGGGCAAGTCCATGTCGCGGCTGATCGATGCGTACTCGAAGGCCGATACACAGGTGGCGCGCGACATCCACCTCGCGCTTCTGCCCGTGATCAAGGCGCTCATGACCACAGCGGCGAACCCCGTGCCGATCAAGTCCCTGCTCAACGCGATGGGCTTCAACGCGGGGCCGTTCCGGCTGCCGCTGGTGCCGCTGACCGGCGAGCAGCTGAAGTCGGTTGAGAAGGTCGTGCGCGAGGCGGGCGAGTACATCACCTTCTCGCGACCAGGGGTCAAAGTCGCTTAGCGCTCCGCCGGAGCTGCTGACGCTCCACGAGACCATCCGGTCGTGCAGGCTCTGCGGCCTGCACGCGACTCGGACGCAGGCGGTCCCAGGCGTCGGCCCGTGCCCGGCCAACGTGCTGATCGTGGGCGAGGCGCCAGGCTTCAACGAGGACCGGCAGGGTGAGCCGTTCGTCGGCGCCGCCGGCAAGCTGCTCGACACGCTG
>VBGE01000176.1 GCA_005880345.1 Chloroflexota bacterium
CTCTGTTTTTCGCGGGCGCCAGTGGAGCGGCTGATGGCCTACAAGCAGCGGATGGGTTGGCAGTTCCCGTATGTCTCCACGTTCAACAGCGATTTCGCGTTCGACTTCGGCCTGGCGCTCACGGAGGAACAGGCGCAGCAGATTCCCGAGGTCAAAGAGATGATCGACAACCCGCCGGATTTCCTCAAGGAGTGGTCGCGCCAGGTCGGGGCTGAGCTAAAGGATGGCCTGCGGGAAAACCCGAGCTGGATCGCCTTCGCGCGGGAGAACGGCACCGTCTACCACACCTACACAGTGTCGGCGCCTGACCCGTTCGTCGCGCCGTACTTCAGCTTCCTGCTCGAGCGAACGCCCAAAGCCCAACCCGACATCGCCGGCACCTTGCGCAAGGACGAATACCCGGACTGATTCCGATCTGTTCAGCCGAACGTGCAGTCGAGGGTCACCTTGGCGAGAGCGCTTTCGAGAACGGCAAGCTCCCGGTCGTCCAGCTTCGCGACGAATAGCTCGGAGACTCCGCGCATGTGGACCGGGCCTGCGACCGTCAGACGTTTCAACCCGGAATCGGTCAGCTCGACCACGACGCCGCGCGCGTCGGCATCGGCATGGGCCCGGCGCACCAGGCCTTCGTGGACGAGCCGGGTGACGCGCCGGGTCATGCCGGACCGTGAGATGAGGGCGCGGTCCGCAAGGTCTGTCATCCGCAGCGATCCCCCTGCGATGGCCAGCTGAGCCAGCACGTCGAAGTCGGCCAGGGCCAGGCCGGTCTTGCTTTCGAGATCGCTCTCGAGCTGGCGCAAGAGCGTGGCATGGGCCCGGAGCAGCGCGTCCCACGCCGGCAGGCCGCGTCCGCCGGGCATCTCCTTCGCCACGATCCGGTCGAAGTGGGCAGCGGGCTCAGCCTTTGAATGTACTTGCATATGCAACCACCCTGAGTTAAACTACTTGTACACGCAAGTATATCGGGTTACCCCAGCAGGAGATTGCACATGATCAAGGAAGTTGAAGTCGACCCGGATGGATCCCTGACCCGGCGGTGGGGCACCAAAGCCGACGACGTCCGAGTCAAACGAACCATGGCCGCCCTCGAAGCCAATGGAATGGTTGTCCTCCGGGCATCGGACGCTGCTGCGGCCAAGCAAATGGTCTTGGACCTCATCCCTGACGACTCGCCGGTACACCAGGGTGCCTCGCAAACGCTCGACGTGCTCGGCATCACACAGGAGATCGAAAAGTCCGGTCGCTACACGCCGCTGCGGCCGCGGATCTGGAGCATGGATCGTGAGACCGAGGCGGATGAGATTCGCCGCGTGGGCGCGGCGCCGGATTTTATGCTCGGCAGCGTCCACGCGGTCACTGAGACCGGATCGCTACTCGCAGCGTCCATGAGCGGGAGCCAGCTCGGTCCTTATGCCAGCGGCGCGGGCCGAGTGATTCTCGTCATCGGGACTCAGAAGATCGTGCGCGACATCGAGGAAGGTCTGCTTCGCATCAACGAATACGCCTATCGGCTTGAAGACGCGCGCGCCCAGGCTGCGTACGGCATCCACAGCTCCGTGAACAAGGTTCTCATCATCAATCGGGAGATCACGCCGGGGCGAATCACGGTGGTGTTGGTCGACGAGGCGCTCGGTTTCTAAATGCCCCAAACAGAAGCACGCGACAAGACGTCAGCGCCGGCCGTCCCTAAATCCACCCTCGGTGTCGGGATCATCGGGGTCAACCCGGCCTGGGGCTGGGCTGCCACGGCACATATCCCGGCACTTCGGGCGCTGCCGAATTACGAGATTCGGGCTCTCAGCGCGCGCAGCGCGGAATCCGCTCGTGAGGTGGGCCAGGCGTTCGGCGTCAGCGCGGTGTTCTCAGACCATCGGGAGCTGGTGATTCAGCCAGACATCGACGTGGTTGCTGTCACGGTCAAGGTCCCTCACCACCGAGAGCTCGTCTCCGCCGCCCTTGCCGCAGGCAAGGCCGTGTATTGCGAGTGGCCTCTCGGCCGTGACCTCGACGACGCGCGAGCGATGGCCGCGCTTGCCGCTGAGAAGAGTGTGCGCACGGTCGTCGGCTTGCAGGCACGCCAGGCCGCGGCGGTCGAGTTCGTTCAACAGCTGCTTCGTGATGGATACGTGGGCGAGGTTCTCTCCACGACCATCGTCGGCCTGTCGATTGCCGGCGACAAGCTGGTTCAGCCCAACGGCTACATGCTCGACAAGACGAACGGAGCCAACCTGCTCACGGTTGCCTTCGGCCACAGCCTGGACATGCTCAGTTACGTGCTTGGCGAGTTCGCCGAGCTGTCAGCCGTGTCGGATGTTCGCAGGCCGGTGATCACGATCCAGGAGACCGGGGAGCGGATCGTGAAAACGGCGGCCGACCAGATCGCGGTGATCGGCACCCTCAATTCCGGCGCCACCGCCAGCATCCAC
The DNA here is from genome assembly GCA_005880345.1 of Chloroflexota bacterium. Taxonomy (GTDB): domain Bacteria; phylum Chloroflexota; class Dormibacteria; order Dormibacterales; family Dormibacteraceae; genus 40CM-4-65-16. Next base: position 2,427 of record VBGE01000176.1, read on the forward strand.
ATCCGCGAGGCGGTGGCCGGCGGCACCGGTTTTCTGTGGGAGATCAACGGAACCGACGGAACGCTGCGCATCACCGCTGACGCCGCGCTCCCGGAAATCTTTCCCCTGACCGTCGCGGGAGCGCAGGGGCGGAACGAGCCCGCCCAGCTTGCCATCCCAGCGGCGATGACACAGAAATGGCCCACGCTCGCGAGCCTGGAAGGAACGCCCGCGTTCAACGTCGCTCGTGCCTACGCAGCGTTCGCGGGAGACATCGACAACGGGACTCACACAGTGCCGGACTTCGGTGACGCCGTCCGGCGCCACGAGCTCATCGCGGCGATCGAGAAGTCCGCGGCGTCAGGGCAACGCGTCAAGGCATGAAGCCTCAGGTTCAAGTCCCGACCGGCTCGACGGAGTTCTCCGACCTGCAATGGCCAACGAAGACTCTGGTTGTCGGCGCCACCCGTCATCGCCCGAATCTGATACTCGCGCTGCTTTGCGCGGCGCAATTCATGCTGATCCTGGACATCGCGATCGTCAACGTGGCATTGCCCTCGATGCAGCGCGCTCTGGGTCTGTCGGCTCAGAACATCCAGTGGGTGGTGGGCGGCTATGCCCTCACTTTTGGGGGCTTTCTCATGCTGGGCGGCCGCCTGGCCGACGCCATCGGCCGGCGACGAATGTTCTTGACGGGTTTGGTCCTCTTCGTCGGGGCATCGATGCTGGGCGGATTCAGCCAGTCCGGCGGAACGTTGATCGCCGCTCGCGTGATCCAGGGCTTTGCCGGGGCCCTGGTCTCGCCCGCCGCCCTGTCGCTTCTGACCACGACCTTCAAAGAAGGCCGGGAGCGGAATCGTGCGCTGGGGATGTGGAGCGCGATGGCCGCCGGTGGAGCGTCGGCCGGCTTGATCCTAGGCGGCCTGCTCACGCAGGAATTGAGCTGGCGTTTCACGCTTTTCGTAAACGTGCCGCTGGGTCTCGCCGCTGTTCTGCTATCGCCTGTGCTGCCGGCCGATGCTGGTCGCCGTGGGGCAAGCACGGTCAGCCTTGACATCCCCGGGGCAACGAGTCTGACCGGCGGAGTTATCGCCCTCGCCTATGGCGTGACCGAGGCCACCGGGCGAGGCTTTGCCTCCAGGAATGTCCTGATCCCGCTGGCATTCTCCGCCGCGCTCCTGGTGGCGTTCCTCGTCATCGAGAAGAGGTCCGGCCAACCCCTTGTGCCGGGCCGGATGTTGAGGCTGAGACCCGTCCTGGCCGGCAACTCGGTGGCGGCGCTCGTGTCGGT
>VBGE01000177.1 GCA_005880345.1 Chloroflexota bacterium
AGGCGATCAAGAAGAAGGCGACCACGGTCAACGGCTTTGCCAAGGCTCCGGCGCTGCTGGCGGCGCTGCAGAAAAACGTCCACACGGATATGACGATCTCCGACATGAAGGCGATCTACGACTGGGGCAAGAACCTGCCCGACAGCTCGATCGTTCGCGTCGCCCTGACCGCTCCGTCCGGCGTCGCCGAGGGCAACCTGCTCGATGCCTACAACTGCGGCATGGGGCCGGCGGTCTCGCAGCTGTGCGCCGACGACCAGTCGTACGGCATGATCCACCGGTACATCGCCTCGGTGCTGATCGACCCCAAGACGCTTGGCGAGAAGGCGCCGGTCCAGGTCGTCAACGGGGCGACGCGCACGTTCCCGGGTCTCGAGAACCGGGTCACATCCATGTTCGACCCGACCGGCCTCCAGCTGGCAGACCCGGTCGTTCACGCTGCCGCCTCGCAGACCGTGATCCTCGACTATTCGGGAGGCAAGTTCCCGCTGACCTCCAAATATCTGCAGAACTTCTTCGGCGCCTCGGTGGTCAGTGCGACGCCGAGCAGCCCCGCGCCGGCGTCGGGCCAGCAGACGTACGGCCTGGTCGTGGTGCTGGGTCGCGACTTCGCCCTACATTGGTTGGGCGAGTGACCATCTGACGGAGGATCTGCCGGCCAGGTTCCGGTCGGGCGACGTGCGCGCCCTGGCCCGTGCGATCAGCCTGGTCGAGCGCCGCGACCCGGCGGTCCGCGAGCTCGAGGAAGCAGTGCTCTCGGGCCGCGCACCGTCCGCCGGCGTGGCCGGGTTCACGGGAGCGCCGGGCACCGGCAAGTCGACCCTGGTCGATGCAGTGGTTGCGCTGTTGAGGCGACGGGACAGGTCCGTCGCCGTGCTGGCAACCGACCCCAACTCGCCTTTCAGCGGCGGCGCGATCCTGGGCGACCGCATCCGCATGCAGCGCCACGCGCTCGACACGAAGGTGTTCATCCGCAGCATGGGCGCCCGCGGCCACCTGGGCGGCCTCTCGCTCGCCACCCGCGAGGCGATCCGTCTCCTCGGCGCGTTCGGCTTTGACGAGGTGATCCTCGAGACCGTCGGCGTCGGCCAATCGGAGCTGGAGGTCGCGGCGGTCGCGGACACGACGGTCGTCGTGCTGACACCGAACCTCGGCGACAGCGTGCAGATGATCAAGGCCGGGATCCTCGAGATCGCCGACGTCTTCGCCGTCAACAAAGCCGACGTCGAGGGCTACAGGCGCGTGGTGGCCGAGCTGCGCACCATGCTGAACATGGCGCCCAAAGGTGCCTGGCGGCCGCCGATCGTCCCGACAGTGGCCACCAAGGAGGAAGGG
>VBGE01000178.1 GCA_005880345.1 Chloroflexota bacterium
CGCCGCGACCATGGGCGTCAACCTGACGCGCTACAAGCTGCTCGCCTTCGGCATGTCGGCCGGGATAGCGGGCCTCGGTGGCTCCTTCTATCCGCTGGTGGCCGGTTCGGTGAGCCCGCAGCCCTTCTGGCTCTTCACCTCGCTGCAGTTCGCCGCGATCGCGGTGCTGATGGGTGTCCGGTATGTGCCCGCGGCCGCGCTGGGCGGCGTCTTCATGGCCGTCGTGCCCGACGTGTTGACGCGGTTCGGCCACGGCACGCTGTTCGGCCGGCCGTACGAGATCTCCTACGACTGGTTCTCGATCGCTGTCGGTGTGCTCCTGATCATCCAGCTCATCGTCTTGCCCGACGGCGTGTGGGGCGACCTGCGCAGCAAGGCGCTGCACACATGGTCCACGGCCAGGGCGTTGGGCACGAGGAAGGTGAAGGTCGCATGACGATGCTGCGCGTCCGTGATGTGACCGTCCGCTTCGGCGGCATCGTCGCCCTCGACGGCATCTCGCTCGACCTGAACCGCGGCGAGATCCTCGGCCTGATCGGCCCCAACGGCGCCGGCAAGACGACGATGTTCAACTGCATCTCCGGCGTGGTGCGGCCCGACCGCGGGTCGATCTATTTCGACTCGCGCTCGCTGACCTACGCGCCTCCGCACGTGCGGGCTCGGCTCGGCATCGCGCGGACCTTCCAGAACCTGCAGCTCTGGGGCTCGATGACCGTCGAGGAGAACCTGATGGTGCCGATGGACGCGATGGGCCGGCGCAACACGTTCAGCGACGCCCTGTACCTGCCGTTCTCCCAGTATGCGGAGCGCGCTTCGGATGAGCGTGCGCGGGCGATCCTCCACGTGCTCGACCTGGGTCGCTACAGGAACACGCTCGCGGGCGACCTGCCCGCCGGCATCCAGCGCCGCGTCGAGATCGCCCGCGCCCTCGCCATGCGGCCCCGGCTGCTGCTGCTCGACGAGCCCGCGGCAGGCCTCGACGCCAAGGAGACCGTGCATCTCGCCGACCTGCTGCATGCGGTCAGAGAGCGCTTCCACGTTTCGATGCTCCTCGTCGACCACGACATGAGCCTGGTCATGCGCGTCTGCGATTACGTGTACGTGCTGGACTTCGGCAAGCTGCTGGCCAAGGGCCAGCCTGCCGCGATCCGCAACGACCCGAAGGTCATCGCCGCATACCTCGGCGAGGAGTCGAAGAAGCTCACGGGCGAGGTGCGGACCGTCGCGTCGCTGCGCCAGGACGAGCCTCCGCTGCTCGAAGTCGCGGATCTCGCCGCGGGCTACGGCGGCCTCGAGGTGATCCGCGACGTCAACCTGACCGTGCGTCCAGGCGAGGTGGTCGCCTGCATCGGCGCCAACGGCGCGGGCAAGACGACGACGCTGCGCGCCATCTCGGGGATGATCCATCCTCGCCGCGGCAGGATCACCTTCGCCGGCAAGAGCGTGGGCGGCCGGCCGGCGGAGCGCATCGCCAGGCTCGGGCTCATCCACATCCCTGAGGGACGCGGCCTGTTCCCGCGAGTGTCGGTCGACGACACACTGCGCCTGGTCTCCAACACTGCCGGCGGCGAGGTCGACATCGCACCCGCCTACCAGCTGTTTCCGAAGCTGCGCCAGCGCCGCCACCAGCTCGTCGGCACCCTTTCCGGCGGCGAGCAGCAGATGGTGGCGCTGGCGCGCGCGATCCTGTCCAGGCCGCGCCTGGTGATGATCGACGAGATGTCGCAAGGCCTGGCGCCGACTGTGGTCCGGCAGCTGTTCGAAATCATCCGCGTGTTCCGCGAGCAGGGCATCGCGGTGCTGCTCGTGGAGCAGTTCGTCGAATCGGCGCTCGACGTGGCTGACCGCGCGTACGTGTTCGAGCACGGCACTATCGGCCACGCCGGATCGGCGGCCGAGCTGCGCAGCGACCGCAAGCTTGTCGCGGGCTCGTACCTCGGCACCGCGGTCGACGATGTGCCGGTGGTGGCCGCCAACGGCAATGGCAACGGTCACAAGCTCGACCCCTCTTTGCTGGAGACGGTCTCGGTCCGAATTCCGGCAAAGGTGAAGCGCGCTCTCGAGCAGCGCGCAGAAGCCGAGGGCCGCGCCGCCGGGGCGATCGTGGTCGACCTGTTGGAGAAGGTGAACGATCGATGAGAAAGGTATTCATCGCGCTGAACTGCCTGGTGGTGGCGGTGGCATCGGTGGTGTTGATCCCCGCCTTCGCCCTCGCCGACGTGCCATCGAGCTATACGAGCTACGGCTACGCGTCGGGTGTGCACGGGATCGCCGGCAGCGATGCGTTTCCGAACTTCCAGAACGGCGCGGTCAACAACCGATACCCGATGGCGGAGGTCGCCCAGGACGCCAGCCCATCGTCGGCCGCGACAGCGACCTATTCCGACAGTGGCCCGGCTGCCGCGACCGTGGGCTCGCAGTACAACCAGGGCTGCAGCAACTCCGGCAGCCAGCCGCCGCCGCCTCAGGTTTGCCAGAACCCCAACAACTCGGTGCCTTACGCCAAGGCGAACTCGCCAGGGCCCTCGCAGGGTCACATCGACAACTGCGGCGGGTGCGGCGGCGGGTCTCACGCCGACGCGAGTGCGGCGCAGCTGAACGCCGGCGCTTCAGCCTTCTACGCGGGCGGCGGGACGCAACCGTTCTCCGGCGCGTCCGGCCAGTCCAACACGGTGGTCAACGCTGGCGGAACGCTGACCGTGACCACGCATTCCGAGGTCGACAGCTTTGTCTTCGGCAACGTGAGGGTGAGCAAGATCTCCGTCGACGTCACGGCCACGAGCTCGATGTCCGGCGCAAGCGGCGAGGGGCACATCACCGGTGGCGAGGTGACCGCGAACGGCCAGCCGGTCGCCGT
>VBGE01000179.1 GCA_005880345.1 Chloroflexota bacterium
ACCAGGAGGAGTACACGGGCATCATGACGCCGACCCGCGGCGACTACCAGGTCGCGGTGAGCAACACGCGGACCCTGATCAGCCCGATCTATTACTACACGGGCAACGTCGGCAATCCCAACCTTGCCACCCTGCGGGTCGACACCGTCAGCTCAGGCGTCACCCTGCCCGGGATGACCGCCTTCACACTTCGAGGGTTCGCCAACGAGGGCGTCCTGTCGAGTGCGCCGCGCATCGCGGGGGACGCCCAGATGTCGGGTGGGCAGCTGACCGGGTCGATCAAGAACTCCTCGACGATCTCGTTCACCGATGGGGTGGTGATCTCCGGCAACTCGTTTCAAAAGCTGGCGGCCCTCGCGCCTGGTCAGACTCTTTCGTTCAGCCTGCAGCCTTCGACCTACAACTTCAATGCACCGCCGGTGGTGATGAACATCTATCCAAGCAACTACCAGTTCAACGGAGTGCCGCCCAACAACCCCTCCGACGTCGAGCGTCAGATGGAGATTCGCAGCGGGGTGCTCACGACTGTGATCCCGAATGCGTTCGGCGGCATGCCTGCAACCACGCAGCCCATCGTGGTGCTGTGGACGAGCCGGCCATTCCAGGACGTGACCGTGAACGGCTCCCACCCACGAACCTTCGTCGAGAGCGCGGTCGTCCTGACATTTCCGATCCAGCGGGTCGGCGCCGGAGCCTTGCCTGCGGGCGTGGTGCAGGGGCGGCTGGTCGACCTGGACGCGGACACGAGCGCGGGCGGGCCGCCAGGCATAGTGGTCGCCCAGAAGGGCTCGCTCACCTACTCGTTCACGCCCGCCCTCGCGCCGGGCTCGCGGCTGACGGCGGCGTCGATCACCAACACAAACCCCTTCGGCTCCAAAGGCTTCATCGGATCCGCGGGCACAGCCTCTGTGGTCAAGGCACAAGCCTGGGACTGGGCGAGGTCGGCATGGACCGACGTCGCATACACCGACTCGGGCGCGACGGCGATCCCGGATGCCGCGGTCAACCCGACGACGGGTGAGGTCCGGCTCAGGGTGAGCTCCGACGGTCAGTTCGCGACAGGCTGGCTGTCGCTTTCGGGAACTGTGCAGTGATCGCGGTCGAAGGCCTGACCAAGGCCTACGGCAGCCGCCTGGCGCTGGACCACGTCTCGTTCGAGGTGCCGGAGCGCGAGATCTTCGGCTTCGTAGGGCCCAACGGCGCGGGCAAGACGACGACGCTGCGCATTCTCGCGGCGCTCCTGGAGCCGACCGGCGGCCGGGCGTTCATCGACGGCGCCGACGTGACCAGGGAACGCGAGAAGGTCCACACCCGCATCGGCTACATGCCCGACTTCTTCGGCGTGTACGACCAGCTCAGCGTCGGCGAGTACCTCGACTTCTATGCGGCGTGCTACAGACAGCCGAAGCAGCGGCGCCAGAAGATCGTCGACGACCTGCTGGCGCTGGTCGGCATGACCGAGCGCAAGGGCCAGCTCGTCGACACGCTCTCGCGTGGCCTGAAGCAACGCGTGTGCCTGGCGCGCGCCCTGGTCCACGATCCCGCCGTGCTGCTGCTCGACGAACCCGCCTCCGGCCTCGACCCGCGGGCGCGAGTGGAGATGCGCGAGATCCTCAAGGAGCTCCAGCGCATGGGCAAGACGATCGTCATCTCGAGCCATATCCTCCCCGAGCTCACCGAGCTCTGCACGATGGTCGGCATCATCGACCACGGCCGTATGCGCGCCACGGGTTCGGTGCGCGACGTCATCGCCCGGTTGACCAGCGGCCGCAGGCTTCGCATCACAGTCATCGCAGAGAAGGACGCGGCGATCGAGATCCTCGAGCCGCTGCCCGCGGTCAAGCATGTGCAGGCGGTGAATGGGACGATCGAGGCCGAATATGAAGGGGACGAGGTGACGGCGTCCGAGATCCTGGCCACGCTTACCGGCGCCGGAATCCGCGTCTCGAGCTTCACCCCGGTCGACGGTGGGCTGGAGGACGCGTTCCTCCGCGCCACCTCGGAGGAGGTCGGATGAACCCGATCGCGCGCACTTTGTGGAACCCGATCGTGGCCAAGGAATATCGCTCACGCATGCGGACATGGCGCTCTCCCCTCACGATCACGATCCACGTCATCGTGCTCGGCGGAATCGGGTGGGCGGTCTTTTCCGCGATCGCCAACAGCGTGGCAGGCTTCGGCAGCTCAGGCGGCGGGGTTTCGCCGAGCAGCATGGGCATTCTGCTGTTCACCTTCCTCATCCTGTTCCAGATCGTCCTGCTGGCATTCATCACTCCCGCCCTCACGTCGGGCGCGATCAGCGGTGAGCGCGAACGCCAGACGATCGACCTGCTGTTCGTCACACCGCTCGCGCCCTTCTCGATCATCTGGGGCAAGCTGCTCGCGTCGATGTCCTTCGTCGTCCTGCTGCTCGTCCTGTCCGTGCCGATCTTCAGCCTCGTCTTCCTGTTCGGCGGCATCGAGCTCGACCAGGTCGTCGCTGCGTTTGCCCTCACTGCGGTGACCGCCATGACATTGGGCTTCGTCGGCGTCGCCTTTTCGACCTTCTTCAAGCGCACGCTCGCGGCAACCGTCGCATCCTACGGAGCGGCTTTCGTCATGCTCGTCGGCAGCCCCGGATTCGGCCTGCTCTTTCCCACGGAGTACGACGCCAGGGCCGCGGTGGTGCCGGCCCCACCCGCGCTGGCCTTGATCAGCCCGGTCGTTCCTCTCCTCGTCATCGCGAGCGGGCAGCCTGTGTCCACCTACGGCACCCGCGCCTCGGTGGACTCGCAGCTTCAACTCAGCAAAGGCGCGGGCAATGGAGCCTGCGTGGGGCTGCCGAACGGCGGCGTGTCGTGCTCGTCGAACGGTGGGTTCTCTGGCTACAGCCCCGGGACGGGGACGGCGAGCCCAGGCACCACGCTGCACACCGGCTTTCTCGCCGGCTTGCAGTATTGGCAGGCCAGCATCGTCATGCAGCTCATGATCTGCGCCGTGGCGCTCGCTCTCAGCGCTCTTCTGCTGCCGCCGATCCGCCGGTTCGGATGGCGGCGCAACCGCGCCCCCGCGGCGGAGCCTGCATGAGGTCGCTCGAAGCCATCGTCCGCGACCTGCGCTGGTCGTCGGCTCGCGCGAGCGCCACGCGATATGCCCTTCACGCTGTGGTCACGGCGTCGGCCTGGATCGTCGCCGTCCTGCTCGCCTCGCGATTGCTGCCCATCGAGCAGGCGCTGCGGATTGCGGCTTACGGCGTGCCCGCGATGTTCGCGGCGGTCGCCGTGGCGTGGATCGCGGCGCGGCCGTCGCCCTCGGCGCTCATGCGGAGCGCCGACATTCGGCTGGGCCTGAAGGAGCGCCTCTCGACGGCCTGGGAGCGGCGGCAGGCCAACGGTCCGATGGACGCGGTTCTGCGGCGCGACGCGCTCGACAAGGCGGCGCGCGCCGAGCTCGCCCGCGCCTTCCCCGTTGGTTTCCGGCGCACGGAGCTGCTGCTGACCGCCGCCCTCCTGGTGGCGGCCATGGCGCTGCTCTTGCTGCCCAACCCGATGGACCAGGTGCTGGCCCAGCGGCGCGCCGACGGCGCGGCCCAGGCTCGAGCCTCGGCCGCCGTCGCCGCAACTCAAGCTGCTTCAGCTCTCCGACCCGGGCACGCCGGCGCGTGTGACGACTGCCCAGAACCTCGCCAACAGCCTGAGCGGGACCAGCGCCGGGCGCAACGCCGGCCAGCAGCTCGCCGCCAGCCCATCCCAGGGCGCCCAGTCCCTGCGCCAGCTTGCCTCCTCGCTGCCGAGCCTGTCGGCCCAGGATCGCGCCGAGCTGGCCAAGGCCCTGGCCCAGTCGGCGCAGCAGTCGAAGGACCCGCAGATGGCCGCGTCGCTCCAGCAGGCCTCGGCGGCGCTGGCCGGCGGTGACAACGCGGCGGCGGCGATCGCGCTCAACAACGTGGCGGGCCAGCTCGACTCGCTGCAGCAGCAGGTGAGCAACGACCAGGACATCGCGGCCGCGATCAACGGTCTCGAGGCGGCGCGACAGCAGCTGGCGGCGCAAGCCGACCGCGACAGCGGCTCGCAGACGCCGGCCCAGGGCCAGGCCGGCAGCTCGCCGGCGGCGGGGTCCGGAGGCAATGGCAACGGCAGCGGCAATGGCAACGGGAACGGGAATGGGAACGGCAACGGAAACGGAGGCGGCGGGAGCGGCGGCAACGGGACGGGCAACGGCGGGAGCGGAGGTCAGGGCGGAAGCGGATCGGGAGCCGGCGCCGGCAACGGAGCCTCGAGCACCGAGCGCGTCTACGTTCCCGCGGCGCCGGCCCCGGGCCAGGCGGAGAGCGACCCGACGCCGCTGGGTCCGGGCCAGGACGTGCCGCTCACGCCGTACGCGCAGGTCATTCAGGCCTATCAGCAGGCGGCGCTGGATGCGACCAACCAGGCCCTGATTCCCGGCAGCGAGAGCGACCTCATCCGCGCCTACTTCTCGAGCCTGGGCGAAAGCGCGGGCGGGGGCGGCGGGTCGTGATCGCGGAGGAACCGCGTCTCGACCCCGGCCGCGTCACCGAGCTCGCCCAGTCGCTCGAGGCCGAGCTGGCGCGCCTGATCGTCGGCCAGAAAGCGCTCGTGCGCGACACGGTGATCGCGCTCATCGGCGGCGGCCACATGCTGCTCGAGGGCGTGCCCGGCCTGGGCAAGACGGTGCTCGTGCGGTCGCTCGGCCAGGCGCTGAAATTGAGCTTCGCGAGGATCCAGTTCACGCCCGACCTGATGCCGGCGGACATCGTCGGCACGAAT
>VBGE01000180.1 GCA_005880345.1 Chloroflexota bacterium
AGCTCCAGGTCGGCCAGGATCGCGGCGACCTCGAGCGGGTGGTTGACGTAGTCCTCGCCGGACAGCCGGCGCTGCCCGTGGTGCGCCGTCGCCGCCCGCTCGAACGCCTTCCGGACCATCAGCTGGCCCGGAGGGTCGAGGTGGTCGGCGATCCTGAGGAGCTCGGAAACCGTCATCTGATGCCTGGCATGAAGTTTAAGTTCGGTATCTAGCTTCCCCTTCGGGGCACAAACCTAGACTTACTCGCCGCCACATGAATTCAATTCGGGCGGCTTTCGGCTTCCGGACAGGGGTCGTGGCGGTCACGACGCTGCTCATCCTGGCCGGCGCCTCGCTCAATGCCAGCGGACGGGTCGGCTGGGCGACCGCCTTCGCCGGCCTGGCCGGGCTGCTCGCCCTGGCGGCCGGCGTCATCTACACGACGTGGCGGGTTTCGGTGCCCGCGGTGGCCGCCGCGATCATCTTCACGCTCCTGATCGGGCAGTTCAACCCGCGCCAGGGCGACCTCGTGCTCCAGGTCCTGGGCCTGGCCCTGCTGGGGGCCGGCGGAGCGCTGGGCGGCGTCGCGTACCGCAACCTGGCCGGGACCATCCGGGCCCAGGCGCTCGACCTGCAGCAGAAGCACCGAGCGTTTCTCGCCGCCACCTCGGACGTTGACGCCGGAGCGCGTCCGGAAGACGTGGCCGCGTTGACCGCGAACATCGCCCATTCCCTCGGTGCGGACTTCGCATGCTGCTACCTCGCCTCGGCTGACATGCGGCAGTTCGTCCCGCAGCCGCCCGGGATCGGTCTGGAGAGGCTGCACCCGATGGCCATCAGCCGCCAGTCCAACGGAATCGGGCCGTTGCTGGCGGCGGTCGAGTCAGGCCAAACCTATGCCGGCGGTGGCAACGGCGCTCTGAAGGAGCTCTTCAACTACATGCCCGAGGACCTGCACGTGAACGGGGCGATGGCGGTGCCGATGCCGATCGGTGATCACGTGGGTGGATTCATCCTGCTCGGCAGCAAGGCCGTGGCCTTCAGCGACGACGACCGGCGCCTGGCGACCACGCTTGCATCGCGGGCCGGCGCCCGCCTGGCCAGCGCCCACGCGGTGGCGCTGTCACAGAAGGAATCCGCCCGCTACTCGCTGATGAACGAGCTGGTCAAGGAGGCCTCGGGCAAGACCATGCAGGAGGTCCTGGACCTGGTGATCGAGCGTGGCAAGGAGGTCATCCGCTACGACGCCGGCCGCGCGGTGATCTTCTCCCAGGACGGCGCGGAGGCGCTGCAGACGCTCGAAGAACCCCTCGTCCGCGTGCGCGAGGGCGAGACGGTGCTGCGCAACGCCGTCACCGAAGAGCAGCTCACGTTCAGCGGGTTGCGCCTCGCCACCCACGCGGTGACGGTGAACGAAGCGCTGATTCCGATTCGCAGCCAGGCCGGCATCCTCGGCGCACTGTGCCTTGGGCGGCGGGGCACGGCGAGCTTCACACAAAACGACCTGAGCGCCCTGGACGAGCTGGGCTCGATGGCCGGTGTGGCGCTCGAAAACTCTCGCATCCTGCAGGCGGTCTCGGGCCAGGCCTCACGGTTGGATGTGGCGCTGGACGCGCTCGGCGAGGTGTCCGCAGCGCTGACGACCGTCACGCAGGGAGCCCGGGTGCTGGAACGCAAGACGCTGGAGATCGCCCGGCGCATCACCGACGGGAGCGCGGCCCTCCTCACGCGACGCACGGAGGACGGCCACCAGAGGGTGATCATGGCGCTCGGGTTCCCCGACGGCGTGGAGGGGATGGAGTTCCAGAACGGCCAGGGCATCATCGGAGCGGTGATGCTGAGCCAGCGCGCGACGGCGGTGCCAGACCTCGATGCGGCGCCTGACCTGCGGACGCCGCCCGACCTCCAGGCGTACGGGATCGCGGCGGTGATGTGCACCCCGATGCTCGAGGAAGGCCACCTGTGGGGCACGCTTTCGGTCTTCGACGGGAAGAAGCGCGAGTGGAGGGCCGACGATCAGCGCGTGCTGTCGACGCTGGGCAACCAGGGCGTCGTCGCTGTGCGCAATGCCGAGCTGTACGAGAAGAACGAGCGGATCATCTGGGAGCTGCGCAACCTGCAAGAGGCGCTGCAGGCGGCGAGCTCGACCCTCGACCTGAACCAGGTGTTGCAGCAGGTGCTCGCCGGGGCGGCGAAAGCCTCTTCGGCGCAGATCGGCTGCCTCGCCCTCGAGGACGGCGGTCATCTCGTCCTGAAAGGAGGATTCGGCACCGACCATGTCACCGCCGAAAAGCTCGCGCTCGAGCTCGGCGGGGAGATCTGCCGTGGGGTGATGGGCTCCGGCGAGCCCGTGATGGAGGCGATGCAGCATGAGTCAGGCAAGGACAGCCCGCTGAACCCACGGGCCGTGCTCTGCGTGCCCATCACGCTGCGCGGCAAGCCGATCGGCGTCGTCTTCCTGGCCAACTACCAGGTCGGACACGAATTCACCGCCGACCATCGAGGACTGGTGAGCGAGCTGGCCGCGCAGGCGGCGGTGCAGATCGACAACGCCCGCCTGTTCAAGGACCGCGAAGACGTGATCCTCCAGTCCCTGGTCGCGCTGGCCAACGCGAGCGACGCGAACGATCCTTACACGGCGGGCCACTCCGAGCGAGTCACGCAGTACTCGCTGATGATCGCGAGGCAGATGCATTACTCACCGGAGGACCAGGGCCCGTGGCTGCGCCTGGAGCGGGGCGGCCGCCTGCACGACATCGGCAAGATCGGGGTGCCCGACGCGGTGCTGCAAAAGCCCGGGAAGCTGACCGAGGCGGAGTTCGAGCAGATGAAGAGTCACACGACCATCGGCTACAACATCCTGAGCGCGCTGCACATGCTGACCGACGAGCTGGTGATCGTTCGCTCACACCATGAGCGTTACGACGGCAAGGGCTACCCCGACCACAAGACGGGCAACGAGCTGCCGATGTTCGCGTGGATCGTCAGCGCGGCGGACGCGATCGACGCGATGACGTCAGACCGACCCTATCGGAAGGGAATGCCGATGCAGGAGGCGGTGGCGCAGGTGCGGACGGGGGCCGGGACGCATTTCCACCCGGACGTGGCTGAGGCGGTGCTCGATGCGGTCGCCAATGGCTCGCTCAAGCTGATCGAGCAGAAGTCACTGCATCCCGACGCGCCGAAGGTCGGAGCGTTCGAAAACCCTACCGCCTGAATACCGGATAGTCCGGACTATCCGATGTTGGCGGCCGAGGTTGGCTCGCTTCGTCCGGACTATCCGAGGAAGCCCCGCTTCAGTAGGCTTTCGCCAGCGCCACCCGATATTTCGCGGGTCGGTTGCAGACGAGGCAGTTGCCTGACTCTCCGCACCACTGGGTCCATACGAACCCGCCCTTGTCGCGGTAGTGCGCGATCACCTCGTCGAGCGTGCCCAGCTCGTAGCTGTTGTCCTGCTGAAACTTCGCCGCGCGCTCGTACAGCTTCTTCTGAAAGTCGTCCAGCTCCTGAGCCAGGCGGCGCGCGATTCCCTCGACCGGGACGCCAACCTTCTGCCGCGTCAGGCGATCGACCATCTCGACCTGCCCGGCGTCGGCATCTCGACCGCCGACATTGAGGCGAATTGGCACGCCCTTCAGCTCCCAGTGCGCGTACTTGTCGCCTGGTCGCTCGTCGCGCCAGTCCACGCGATGCCGGATGCCCGCCGCCTTCAGCTGGGGCGTCCATTCCTTGACGAACCGTTCCACCTTCTCGCGGCCCTGGTCGTCGCGGAAGATCGGCACCACCACGACCTGCACCGGCGCCACCCTGGGCGGCACGATGAGACCTGAGTCGTCGCCATGCGCCATGACCAGCGCGCCGACGAGCCTCGTGCTGATGCCCCACGACGTCGAGTAGACGAGCTCACGGTCGTTCTCCTTGTTCGAGAACGAGATGTCGTAAGCGCGCGCGAAGTTCTGGCCGAAGTAGTGCGACGTGCCCATCTGGAGGGCCAGCCCGTCGCGCATCAAGCCTTCCACGGTCAGCGTGTGGACCGCACCGGGAAAGGTCTCGGCGGGAGACTTCCTGCCGGCCAGCACCGGGACGGCGAGCCAGTCCTCGGCGATCGAGCGGTAGTAGTCGAGAATCATCGCCGCCTCGTCGATCGCCTCCTGCGCCGAGGCATGGAAGGTGTGTCCCTCCTGCCACCAGAACTCGCGGCTGCGCAGGAACAGGCGCGAGCGCATCTCCCACCGCACGACGCTGTTCCACTGGTTGGTCAGCTTGGGCAGGTCGCGATGGCTCTGGATGTAGCGCTTGATGAGCGGCCCGATGATCGTCTCCGACGTGGGCCGGACCGCCAGCGGTTCCTCGAGCTCCTCCATGTTGCCGCCGGCCCGCGTGACCCAGGCGACCTCGGGCGCGAAGCCCTCGATGTGCTCCGCCTCTTTCATGAGGTACTCACGCGGGATGAGCAGGGGGAACGCCCAGTTCTCGTGGCCGCTCTCCTTGATCATGTCGTCGAAGGCCCGCGTGATCGCCTCCCACATCGCCCAGCCGTAGGGCCGGACGACCATCATGCCGCGCACGCCCGACCAGTCGGCCAGCTCGGCCTTGCGGACGACGTCCGTGTACCACCGGTCGAAGTCGTCGGACATCTTGGTGACGTCCTTCACGAAATCCTGCTGCTCCTCGGCCACCTGCTTCATACGCGCTCGGCGGCGAGTGCGTCGATCTCGGCCAGCAAGACAGGTAGCAATTCCTCCTGGGGCACGGTCCTGTAGAGGCTACCCTTCTTGAAAATCACGCCCTTGCCGCGGCCGCCCGTGACGCCGATGTCGGCGTGGCGTGCTTCCGCGGGACCGTTGACGACGCAGCCCATGACCGCGACCGTGATCGGCACCTTGAGCTTGGCGATGTAGGCCTCGACCGCCTTCACGGTCGGCACCATGTCGTACTCGAGCCGCCCACATGTGGGGCACGCGATCAGGGTTGGGCTTTCGTTGCGGAAAGCCAGGGTCTTGAGGATCTCGTGCGCGACGCGGACCTCTTCGCGCGGGTCGGAGGTCGCCAGCGAGACGCGGATCGTGTCGCCGATGCCCTCGCTGAGCAGGATGCCCAGGCCGACCGAGCTGCGGATGCTGCCGGCCTCGACCGGACCCGACTCGGTCACGCCGAGGTGGATCGGATACGCGCGCGCCGCAGCGAACTTGCGGTTGGCCATGATGTTCGTCCACACGTCGGTGGCCTTGAGCGACACCTTGATGTAGCCGGGGCCGTAATCGAGGTCTTCGAGGATCTTGCAGTGGCCGAGCGCCACCTCGACCATGCGGTCGGCCGTGCGCTCGCGGTCGTCACGGTCGATGTGGTGCTGCTCGCGCAGGCTCTTGTGCACCTCTTCGGGCAGCGAGCCCGCGTTGACCCCGATCCGGAATGGGATCTCGCGCGCCTTGGCGGCGGTGACGACCTTGACGACCTTGTCGCGGTCGGGGAGGTTGCCGGGGTTGAGCCGCAGGCACGCCACGCCGGCCTCGATCGCCAGCAGCGCGAGCGTGTGGTCGTAGTGGATGTCGGCGATGACGGGCAGCGGCGACTGCTTGACGATCTCCTTCAGCGCTTCGGCGGCCTCATGGTCCGGCACCGCGGGCCGGACGATCTCGCAGCCGGCCTCCTTCAGCTCGTGGATCTGGCGCACCGTCGCTTTGACGTCGCGGGTGTCGGTCTTTGTCATCGTCTGCACGGCGATGGGGGCGGCGCCGCCGATGACCACGTTGCCGACCTTCACGGGGATCGACTTGCGTCGGTTTACGACTGGCATCAGTGGGATAGGCCGGGGAATTGCCCGGAGACGATGCGCTGGACGTCGAGCACGCTGATCAAGGCGGCGATGCCGAGCAGCGCGACCAGGCCATAGCGCTGGAAGTTCAGCTCCGCCGTGCGGTTGAACGGCCGGCGGCGGACCACTTCGATCAGGACCACCACGATGCGGCCGCCGTCAAGAGCGAGCAGGGGCAGCACGTTGGTGAAGCCGAGCGCCACCGAGAGCAGCGCGACGAACTGGATGTAGGTATCCGGGCCGAGCGTCACCGCCTGGCCGGCGACGTCGGCGATGCCGATCGGGCCCGTCACGCCGTTGGGACCGA
>VBGE01000181.1 GCA_005880345.1 Chloroflexota bacterium
TGCCGACGTGCGCGAAGTTCCACACCGTCGGACCGCACGTGTACATGCGCACGCGCCCGGGCTCGAGCGGCTCGAAGACCTCTTTCGCGCCCGTCAGCGTGTTGTGCAGCCGCAGTGTCTTCACCTCCCCGCTCGACGGGAAGGTCGGCTTCCCTTCCCCGCTTGCCGGGGAGGCGGGCTTCCCTTCCCCGCTGGCCGGGGAAGGTGGCCCGGCCGCGAAGCAGCCCGGCCGGATGGGGCCTCTCGATTCTGCATTTCCTCTTCCAGCATCGCCACCGCCTGCGCGGCAATCCCCGCCTCCTGCCCCAGCGCCCCGATGCCCTCCGGCGACTTGCCCTTGACGTTCACGTTGTCCGTGCCGAGCCGCCGGGCCAGCTCCGCCGTCATCGCGGCCAGGTGCGGCTGCAGGCGCGGCGCCTGCGCGATGACCGTGCAGTCGACGTTGACGACGCGAAACCCCGCCGCGCGCAAGGACTCCACCGCCGCGGCCAGCATCTCCAGGCTGGACGCATCCTTGAACTTCGGGTCGCTCGCGGGAAAGTGCCGCCCGATGTCGCCCAGACCCGCCGCGCCCAACAGCGCGTCGATCACCGCGTGCGTCAGCACGTCCGCGTCGGAATGTCCGTCGAGGCCCGCGCGATGCTCGATGACCACGCCACCCAGCACCAACCGCCTGCCGTCCACGAGCGGATGGACGTCGTATCCGATGCCGACCCTCACCGCCCTGCCGTCTCGTGCTCCCTGATCAGGGCTTCGACGACCTCGAGGTCTTCGGGAGTCGTGAGCTTGATGTTGGCCGGCTCGCCGGGCACGACCGTCACGACGTGACCTGTCGCGGCGACGAGCTGTGCATCGTCGTCACCGACGAGCCCCGCATCAGCCGCCTCGCGATGCGCCCGCGCGAGCAGCTCATACGCGAAACCCTGCGGCGTCTGCGCCAGCACCACGCGCGAGCGGTCGAGGCTCTCGACAAGCCGGTTGCCTTCAACGCGCTTGACCGCGTCACGTGGAGCGATGGCGGGGAACGCCGCCCCCGACTCCATGGCCGCGGCCAGCACCCGTCGAAACAAGGCCGCGGTGGCCAACGGCCGTGCGGCGTCGTGGACGAGCACGAAATCGCACCCGCCCAAGGCGGCGAGTCCGGCGCGTACCGACGCCTGCCGGCTCTCGCCGCCCGGCTTCACGAGCACCGGCTTGCGCGGCTGCAGGGTCCGGACTTCCTGTTCGGCCGTCTCGAGCCGGCCGGGCGGTCCCACGACGACGATCCTGTCGATCTCGTCCAGCGCCAGCAGCAGCTCGAGCACCCGCGCCAGTGTGGTGCGTCCGTTCAGGCGCACCAGGGCCTTGCTCCCGCGACCGAGCCTTGAACCGGTCCCCGCCGCGGCGACGATCGCGCCGACGCTAGGCATCTGGCCGCTTCTTCGCGCCCGACCCGTTGGCCGGCCTGCGCCCATCCGCCGCCGGCTCGGCGAATATCATCCGGCCGGCCGAGGTCTGGATCACCGAGGTCACCACCGCGGTGATGGTCTGGTTGAGCAGCCGGCGGCCGTTCTGCACGACCACCATGGTCCCGTCGTCCAGGCTGCCGACGCCCTGGCCAGGCTCCTTGCCCTCGCGCGCGACCGTGACGACGATCTCCTCGCCGGGGATGGCCACCGGACGCATCGCCTGCGCCAGCTCGTTGAGGTTCAGCACCGCGACGCCTTCCAACCGCGCGATGCGGTTGAGGTTGAAGTCGTTGGTCATGATGGCCCACCCCTTGCGCTTGGAGCACGTCGAGCCCGCGCCGGCCGCGCCGGCGCCGTGTCGCGTCGGCCGAGTCGGCCACCATCTGCAGCTCGCGCAAAACAGAGCTCAGGATGACGAGCGGCATGTCGAGGAAACCCGTCTTGGCGATGTCGAGGATGCGGCCGTCGATGATGACCGAGGTGTCGAGCAGCACGGCCGGCAGCCGGTTGGTGTCAGCCTCGTGCGACCCCGCGCCAAAGAACAGCGCGGCGATCTCGGCACGCCGGGTCAGGCCGACCGAGGCGCCCTGCGCCGCCAGCAGCAGCGCGAGCACGAAGGAAAGACCATAGCCATAGGGCAGGTCGCGCACGAAGACGCCGATCAGAACAGCGATGACAAGACCAACCGTCATGCCGAGAAGTCCACTCAGCAGGTCGGGCAACGGAGTGCTCGTCAGCCGGAAGTTGATCCGCCGCCATCCACCGAGCACGTAAGGCGTGCCCAGATAGGCAAAGATCAATCCTTCCAGGGTCGTCAGCCCGATGATCGCCCAGCCCGGGTGCGCGTTGCTGTTGGCCCGAACCATGAAATAACCGAGCAGAAAACCACCGACCACTCCGAGCCCCGTCCCGAAGAATCGGGCCAGATACTCGGACCGCGTCACGGTTACCTCCTCAAGAGACCGAGAACCCGGCCTCCTTTATCAATCCGCCGGACTTGATGGAAATAGAAAATGCGGCGGAGACTGCCTCCGCCACGGTCCTGACCTCGACCACGTCGAGGCCGGATGGCCGTCCGGCTTTGGAGCCGGCCGGAATCAATGCGCGCGTCAGCCCATGCCGCGCCGCCTCCTGGAGGCGGCGTTCGAGCTGGCCGACGCGACGCACCTCGCCCGACAATCCCAGCTCTCCGATCGCGACCAGGCCGTCCGGCATTGGCCTGTTCCGTTCGTTGCTGACGATCGACAGGGCGAGACCGAGATCGGCGGCAGGCTCCGTGATGCGGATGCCTCCCGCCACGCTGACGAAAACGTCCGACTTGGCGAACGAGATGTTGCTCAGGCGCTTCTCGAGCACCGCGAGGATCATGTGCAGCCGGTTGACGTCGATGCCGTTGGCGAGCCGGCGCACCATCGCGTTTTCGGTGTGGTTGACCAGGCTCTGCACCTCGACCAGCAGCGGACGTGTGCCTTCCAGGGCAGCGACGATGACCGTCCCCGGCGCCGAGGGCACGGCGCTCGCGAGCAGCGCGGCCGAGGGGTCCGCGACCTCCTCCAGGCCTGCCTCGCCCATGGCGAAGACCCCGATCTCCTCGGCCGAGCCGAAGCGGTTCTTGGTGGCGCGCAGGATGCGCAGCTCCTGCCGGCGGTCACCTTCGAGGTACAGCACGGTGTCAACGATATGCTCCAGGACCCTGGGTCCGGCGATCGAACCGTCCTTGGTCACGTGGCCGACCAGGAACACAGGCACTCCGATCTCCTTGGCCAGCCGCATCAGCCGTGCGGCCGACTCCCGGACCTGGGTGACGCTGCCGGCGCTCCCCTCGAACCCGGCGTCGGTCACGGTCTGGATCGAATCCACGATCGCCAGGGTGGGCATGGCCGCCTGGATCGCCTCGCAGATCGCGTCCAGGTCGTTTTCGGGCAGGAGGAGGATGCCTGCGTGGAGGGCGGAAAGCCGCTCAGCCCGCATCCGCACCTGCTGGACGGACTCCTCGCCCGACACGTACAGCACCTTGCCCTGCCGGGCGACCTGGGCCGCCGCGTGCATCAGCAGCGTCGACTTGCCGACGCCGGGCTCGCCGCCGATCAGGACCAGGCTTCCGGCCACGATGCCCCCGCCCAGGACCCGGTTCAGCTCGCCCCAGGCCAGGCGCAGGCGCGGAGCGTCCTCCGCCGCGACCTCGGTCAGCGGTCGCGGCTTCGCTCTCTCCAGAGTCCTCGGCCGCGAATCCTTCGCCGCCTTGCGGACCTGGAACTCCTGCAGCGTGTTCCAGGCCTGGCAGTGCGGGCACTGGCCGGCCCAGCGAACGCTTTCGCCGCCGCAATCCGTGCAGACAAAGGTGGTGGTCGATCTGGGCATGGAGAGACTGTGGACCCCATGATCGTGTTTTTCAACCCAGGCTGTTAAGGACGCGCCCGTACCTTTTTCCACAGCCCCGGCGTTTCATCTGGTGAGCGTCAAGACGCCGCCCTGACTACCCCCGGGGCGGCGCCAACCCTTCCCCACTCGCCGGGGAAGGTGGCCCGGCCGCGAAGCGGCCCGGCCGGATGGGGCGGTGCGACATACCTATGCTGCCCATCGTGGACGCTGTGATCTCCGTCGACCGCATCGAGGAAGCCGCGGGCCTGATCGACCCGGTCTTCCTTCACTCGCCGCAGTTCGACTGCGCGCCACTGAGCGACCGCCTCGGCGTGGAGACAATCCTCAAGGTCGAAACGGTCAATCCCATCCGCAGCTTCAAGGGCCGCGGCGCCGATTACCTCCTCCACCGACTCACCGCTGACAAAGATCAGCGACGCATCGTCTGCGCGTCCGCAGGCAACTTCGGCCAGGGCATGGCCTACGCATGCCGCAGCCGTGGCCGGAAGATCACCGTCTTCGCGGCGCGCAATGCCAACTCATTGAAGGTCGAGCGAATGCGCACCCTCGGGGCGCACATCGAGCTCACCGGCGATGACTTCGACGAGGCCAAGGACGCCGCCAGAGAGCACGCGCGAAAGAACGGCGACCTCTACATCGAAGACGGCCGCATCGGCGCGATCGCCGAGGGCGCGGGCACCATCGCGCGAGAGCTGACCGAGGCGAAAGAACCGCTCGACGCCGTCTTCGTCCCGCTCGGCAACGGCTCGCTGGTCAACGGCATCGGCACGTGGCTCAAGCGCCACTCGCCGCAAACGAAAATCATCGCCGTGTGCGCGCAGGACTCGCCGTCGATGGCGATCTCATTCGAGAAGGGCGAGCCGGCCGTCGCACCCAGCACGAGCATCGCCGACGGCATCGCCGTCCGGGTGCCCATACAGGAAGCGGTCGCAGCGATGCAGCACACCGTCGACGAGGTGATGCTCGTGCCAGATGACGAGATGCTCGCGTGGATGCGTCATCTGCACACCGATGCCGGCCTGGTCATCGAACCGGCAGGCGCGGCGGGCATCGCGGCGATCGCGCAAAGCCGTGGCCACCACAAGTTCGCACGGGTCGGCGCCATCCTCACCGGCGGCAACCTGACGCAGAAACAGATGGAAGAGTGGCTTTAGTGAGGCGCTGAGCCGACCGGCACGCCCGCACCGCGTTCGAGGTCGGCGAGGTAATCGAGCGCCGCGAGCGGACCGTGCTGCGTGTACACGTCCGGCGCCGCCCTGTACAGGTTGCCCTGCACCTGCCCCGCGAGCTGCGCGCGCAGCGGCAGCGGCAGCTCCGGCCGCCTCCGCGCGTAGGACGCGATGAAGCGCCGCAGGTCGGGGTCGAGCCTGCGGAGGTAGACCTCGGTCGGGGTCGCGGGCGCGAACGCGGGTGGCGGCGCGTACTGAGCGGGAGTGCCGGGCGCGGGAGGAC
>VBGE01000217.1 GCA_005880345.1 Chloroflexota bacterium
ACCGCGACCATGGCGTCGACCTGCACCTCGGAGCCGAGGCTCCGCCCAGCGCACAGCTTGTGGCCGTGGGGTCGACGCCGCGAACCCGCGACGGAAACACGGTCGACGAGATGGGACGGACGTCGGTCGAGGGCGTCTACGCCGCGGGCGACGTGACGCGTTTCTATCACCCGCTCTACGAGACGCACATTCGCGTCGAGCACTTCCAGACATCGCAGCGCCAGGGCTTCGCTGTCGGCCGCGCCATGGCGGGCGTGCGCGAGCCTTACCGCGAGGTGCCGTGGTTCTGGTCCGACCAGTACGACCTGAACCTCCAGTACGCGGGCGCGGGCCTGCCGTGGGATGAGGTCGTGGTTCGCGGCCCCCTCGGCCGGCCGCCGTTCACGGTTTTCTACCGGCGCGGTGGTGAACTGGTCGCGGCCGCGGGCGTGAATGACCATCACACGGTGGCGCGGGCGCGGCGGGTGATGGAGGCTCGCGCCTCGGTCAGCGTTCCGCAGCTGGCAGATCCGAGCTTTGACCTTCGGCGAGCGCTTGCCTGAGCTTAGGCGCGAGCCCGTAGACGATGCGCTCGGTGAGGCCCCACACGACGCTCTCTTCGTGGGCCAGGTAGCGAAAGCGCCAAGAATCCTTTGACACGAGCCAGGCGCTGTCGTCTAGCAGCGTGTCGAGGGGGATGGCCAGGATGCCGTCCAGCTCCCTGATGTCGTGGACGAACGAGGGCACAGGGTCGGGGAGGTGGGCGACGAAGGGCACGACGGAGAAGTTGGTGACCGCGGCGTAGATCGGGTCGCCGGCGCCGATCGGCAACAGGCGTCCGATCGGGACGCCGATCTCCTCGGCCACCTCGCGCTGGGCCGCCTCCCAGGCGCTCTCGCCGGAGAGCACGCCGCCGCCCGGGAGCGCCACCTGCCCGGGATGGTCGCGCATATCGGCGCGACGCCTGACAAATGGGACCATCCACTGGCCGGCCTGGCGATACAGGACGAAAACCACGGCGGCGGGCCGGGCGCCTTTCCGGAACTCCCCCCAATCGTCCACCGGCCTGAACAGGCGTTCGAGTCGGCCCGGGAGCTCGCTCATCTGACTTGCGTCAGCCCGTAAGCTGGGAAAGGTAGCCTTCCATGATCGACAACACCAGCGGCAGAATCCTTCGGCAGCTCAAGGCGCTGCGGCGCGAGAACCGTCGACGCTATGCCTTTCACAGGATGCTGGCGGCGACCGACCGCATGTTGTGGCGGCTCGAGGAGATGAACCGTGATGGGGTCAAGACGGTGCCGAAGCCGGTCCGCGCCGAGATCCGCCACCTCTCGACCATCATTCCACTCGAGCTCGGCGAGCCGCTGCGCGACGCCGGCCAGGTCCAGGACACGCTGGACAGCGTGTTCGAGGTCCAGGAACGCCTCTTCCGGTGGCGCTTCCCTGGCTGGCATGACTCCGATGCTGACGAGGACGAGGACTACGACGTAGCCGCGGGTTGAGCTCGACCTACGCGCCGGCGGCGACCGTCAGGAAGAGGTCTGTCGCGAACGCGATCAGGAAGCCGGCCAGCAAACCCCAGGCAAAGGTCGTCGGCGTGCTGATCTTGCGGCCGAGGTTGAACAGCTCGTTGAGCACGTAGAGGATCGCGCCGGCCGCCACGGCCAGGAACGCGATCGAGAAGTAGCTCGAGCTGGCCAGAAAGCCGATCCAGGTTCCGATGAACGTCGGCCCGCCGCCGATGAGGCCCGCGAGGCCAAGGAAACGCCACGGCGCGGGCTTCGACGCGGTGGTCATCGGGGCTGCGATGCCGAAGCCTTCGGTGATGTTGTGGAGCGCGAAACCGATGGCGAGGACGCCCGTGAAGGCGATCGCGCCGATGTGGGCCGACTCGCCGATGGCCAGCCCTTCGGAGAGGTTGTGCAGGCCGAGCCCGACGGCGATCGCCAGGGCCAGGGACTGCGGGTTGGGCGCCGCGGTGCTGTGCCGGAGATGACCGAAGACGGTGCGGTTGAAATAGACGAGCCCGAGGAGCCCGGCGCCGATGCCGACCGCGAAGATGATCGCCATGGCGGCGAACGGGCCACGGTGGCCCTGTTCGATCGCGGCCTGGACCGGGCTCGCGGCGTGGGTCAGGATGTCCCACAGCAGGAAGACCAGGATGCCGGTGGCGACCGCGTTGAGGAAGCCCTGGGCCTGCTTGGGGAGGCCGCGCATCCGCGCGACGGGCAGGCCGATGAAGACGGTCGCGCCGGCGAGGGCGCCCAGCGCGACGGCTGCTGTCTGGCTCACCTCAGATCTCTATCGTTAGTACGGACAAAGGATGCAATTAGATCAGTCTAACAATCGATCGGCGGAGCCCTCCGAGGTGGTCTCCCGTTACCTGGAGGCCATCTATTACATGTGGTCGGAGAAGGAGCCGCTGCGGAGCGCGAGGCTCGCCGACTGGCTCGGCGTGAGCCGGCCCACCGTGGCGGTGGGCTTGCGGCGCATGACCCGAGACGGGCTCGTGCGCATGAACGGGCGCAAGGAGATCGAGCTCACCCCGAAGGGGATGCAGTCCGCGGAGTCGATCGTGCGGCGCCACCGCATCATGGAGCGCTGGCTGACGGACGGGCTGGGCCTCGATTGGGTGACCGCCGACGCCGAGGCGGCGCGCCTGGAGCACGCGGTGTCGGACGTGGTGGAGCAGCGCCTCTACGAGGTGCTGGGGCAGCCTGCCACGTGCCCGCACGGCAACCCGATTCCGGGCTACTCCCAGGCCGCGGCGCGTGAGGTCCGCCTGTCGTCGCTGCGTACGGGTGACATGGCGGGTGTCACCAGGGTCTCCGAGGTGGCCGAGCGCGAGGCGCCGCTGCTGCTCAGCTATCTGCACCAGCGAGACTTGACCCCGGGCCGTCAGGTGCAGGTGCTGGAGGCGGACGACGTGGGCAAGACGTTGCGCGTGAAGGTCGCCGACCGCGAGGTGACGTTGAGCCATGAGACAGCGTCAAAAGTGTGGGCGGTGCCCACCAGTGCTTCATCAGCGGTCCGTCAGGGGAAGGTAAAGGCCTAGATCGGCTGCGGCGACGTGCAGAAGGCGCAGCGCCTTGCGTCTTTGGGGATCTCGCTCAGGCACTCGGTGCACTTCTTGGTCGTGGGGTCGGCCGATGGCTCCTTGCGTGAGCGCTCCATGAGCGACTGGTACGGGACCACGACGAGGAAGTAGATGACCGCGGCGATGATCACGAACGCGATGACGACATTGAAGAAGTCGCCGTAGAAGAACTTGCTGTTGTTGATCGTGAAGTAAAGCCCGGCGAAGTCCGGCTTGCCGCCGATGGCGGCGATGAGAGGCGTGACGAGGTCTTTGACGAAGGCGGTGATGACCGCCGTAAACGCGACGGCGATGACGACCGCGATGGCCAGGTCGACGACGTTGCCGCGGAGCAGGAATGCCTTGAAGCCCCTCATTCTTTCCTCACACTGAAAGCACGACTTTGCCGAACTGCTCGGCGGCGTCAAGTCGCTGCAGCGCCGCCTGCACTTCCCCCAACGGATGAACGCTGTCGACTACTGGACGCAAGCCGTCGTCGATGGCCTCGAGCACCGCTTGAAACTCCGACGCGTTGCCCATGGTCGAGCCGAGCAGGTCCATCTGGCCCCAGAAAAGGCGGGGCATCATGATCTCGGCCTTCGGGCCTGACGTCGATCCGCACGTGACGATGCGGCCGCCCATCACTAGCGAGCGCATCGATTCCTGCAGCGTGGCCGGGCCCACGTGCTCGAAGACGACATCAACGCCGCCGCCGGTCGCTTCGCGCACGGCCTTGCTGAAGTCGGTCGAATCGAACGCCGCCTCGGCGCCGATCTCGACGGCCTTCTTTCTCTTGTCCTCCGATCGGCTGGTGGCGAAGACGCGCGCGCCGAGGTGCCGGGCGATGCGGATCGCGGCCACCTCGACACCGGCGCT
>VBGE01000218.1 GCA_005880345.1 Chloroflexota bacterium
GGACGATCCAGCGCATGGTGCAGGACCCGCTGGCGATGCAGCTCTTGGAGGGCAAGTTCGGCGAGAGTGACGTGATCGAGGTCGACGCGAGGACAGGTGGGCTCGTCTTCAAGAAAGTGGCAGCTCGCGCCGAGCAGCCGGTCGCTAGCTAGTACAGACCGTTCCCGCGGCCGGCAGAGTCAGGTCCGTCAGATACGCGTCCTCGGCTTGATGCGCGCACGTGCTCGAGTCGTATGACGTGTGGCCGTTGCCCTGGCGTGTGAGCAAGACCGAGCCTTGAATCTGCTTGTTGACCGACTGCGCCTCGGAGTAAGGCGTGGCGGGGTCGTTGGTGCCGCCGACGAGCAGGATCGGCGCAGCACCCTGCACGGTCAACGGCTCCTGGCCATGCCGGGGCTTGGACGGCCAGTACGCGCACTGCAGGTTGGAGTAGATGCTCCAGGGCCCGAAGAGGGCCGAAGCCTGCGTGAACTTTTGGGTGAGCGCGTCGTAAGCCGCGACGTCCGCCGGCACCGGGAAGTCCATGCAGTACGCGGAGTGGAAAGCGCCGTTGAAGAGGTTCTTGTAAGTCCCATCCGGATTGCGGTGGTTGTAGATGTCGGCCAGCAAGAGAAGGGTTTGTCCGTTGCCTCCCTCGAGGCCTATCAGTCCCTGGTCGAGGTATGTCCATGTGCTCTGGTCGTAGAGGGTGACAAGCATGCCGGTCATCGCAAGCGGTCTGGTCAGTTCGCGGTTGCCGACCTTCAAGGGGTTCTTGTCCAGCTGCGCCATGTCTGCCGCGATCTTTGCCGCGAGGTTGCCGCTGCGGCCTTCGGCGCAGCTCGAACGCGTCTTGCAGTCGGCGATGAACGCCCGGAGGTTCTGCTCGAAGCCGACGACCTGGCCGTAGAGGCTGTCGTTGGCGGAAACCGTCGGGTCGACAACTCCGTCGAGCGACAGCGCTCGGACACGGGTGGGGAAGAGGTGGGCGTACCACTGCCCGATGTACGTGCCGTATGAGAAGCCGAGGAAAGTCAGCTTCTCGTCGCCCACGGCGATGCGGATCTGGTCCATGTCCTGGGCGGTGCTCGCGGAATCCATGAAGGGCAAGAGGTCGCCACTGCGCTGCTTGCAGCCGGCGGCGAAGTCCTGGTTGGCCTTGATGAACGCCTGCTTTTCCTGCGGGTCGTCGAGCACGGAATCCGTGGAGAGGTACTGATCCTCCTGCGATCCGTCGACGCAGGTGATGGGCGTGCTCTCGGCCACGCCACGCGGATCCCACGTCACCAGGTCGAACCGGTGGTTCAGGATGTCCAGCGAATGGCCCGTCGCCTCGCCGCGCAGGAATTCGATCCCCGACTCGCCAGGACCACCGGGATTCATCAACACAGATCCGATTCGCGTGCTCTTGTCGGTGGCGGGCTTACGGATGAGCGCGAGCGTGATCATCCGCGCAGTGGGGTGCGCGTAATCGAGCGGCACCTGCAGCGTGCCGCACTGGAATCCGCCGCCGCAGTCGGCCCATGTGATCTTGCCGGCCTGGATCGAAGGCGTCGAGTGCGACACGGTCGGTGAGTTGCGCGTGCACGCTACGACAAGGAACGTGACGAGCACCAGGACCTTTGCGACGCGACTCGTCACTGATCGAGTCTAGCGGCGAGAGGTCCCAACTAGCTCACACAAACGGTCCCGGGCGTAGGGAGTGTGAGGTCGATCATGTACTTGTCCTCCGCGGCCTGCGCGCAGGTGCTCGATGCGTAAGAGGTGTGGCCGTTGCCCTTACGCGTGAGCAACACGGAATTCGGGATCTGGCTGTTCACCGATTGCGCCTCCGCATATGGGGTCGCGGGGTCATTCGTGCCGCCGACCAGG
>VBGE01000219.1 GCA_005880345.1 Chloroflexota bacterium
CGCTCTGGCCGCGGAGCGAAATGACCCCTGCCTCAACCCGTCTGCGCCGGTCGACCTTCTGGTCATGCCGGCCGTGACGCGCCCGGAGCTCTACTACCGGGCCGTCGACCTGTTCGGCGACCCGCGGGACGGCTTGACGCTGCACGACAGGGCGTCTTATGAGGCCGCCGTCGCCAATCTCCGCAAGCCTGGTTGTTAAAGGTTCCTAAGATTGAGTGCAGTGCCCAACTTCGATTTCGACGTGGCCATCCTGGGAGGAGGGATGGGCGGCTACCCGGCCGCGATTCGCGCCTCCCAGCTGGGCCTGAAGGTCGCCCTGGTCGAGGCGGACAAGCTCGGCGGGACGTGCCTGCACATCGGCTGCATCCCGACCAAGGCGCTGCTCGAGTCGTCTGAGCTGTACCACCGGGTGGCCGCGCGTGGCCCGGAGTTCGGTCTCAAGGTCGAGGTTGTCGGCTATGACTACCCGCGCATCGCCGAACGCCGCGACTCCGTGGTCGGGCAGCTCTACAAGGGCGTCCAGTACCTGATGAAGAAAAACAAGATCGAGGTCGTCGCCGGACGGGGCCGGGTCACGGACCCGAATACGATCCAGGTCGACTCCAGGCCGCTCAAGGCGAAGAACCTCATCGTGGCGACCGGCTCCAGTCCGAAGACGCTGCCGGGAATCGAGATCGACGGCAAGTTCGTGATCACCTCCGACCATGCCGTCATGGCCAAGGACATCCCCGAATCGATCGTCATTATCGGGGCGGGCGCGGTCGGCGTCGAGTTCGCGACCTTCTTCAACCAGCTCGGCGTCAAGGTCACAGTCCTCGAGGCGCTCGACCGTCTCGTGCCGCTCGAGGACGAGGACGTTTCCAAGGAGCTCCTGGCCGCTTTCAAGAAGGCCGGCATCGACTGCCGCCCCGGCGTGAAGGTCAAGGGCGCGAAGAAAGCGCGCGATGGCGTCAGCGTGGACACGGACCAGGGCGAGGTGTGGGCCAAGGAGCTGCTGGTGGCCGTGGGCCGCGGAGCGCTGTCGAAAGAGATTGGACTCGAGCAGGTCGGTGTCCAGCTGCAGCCCAACGGGTTCATCAAGGTCGACGAGTGGATGCGCACATCGGTGGAGTCGATCCACGCCATCGGAGACGTGGTCGGCGGCTACCTGCTGGCACACGCGGCGTCGCATGAGGGCATCGTGGCGGCCGAAGACATTGCCGGCCGGCGCCTGGCGCCGATGGAGCAGGAGCTCGTGACGCGCTGCACCTATTCGCACCCGCAGGTGGCATCGGTCGGCCTCACCGAGAAACAGGCGCGCGAAAAGGGCCACGAGGTGAAGATCGGAAAGTTTCCGTTCTCGGCGATCGGCCGGGCGCAGATCCACGGCGAGACCGCCGGTTTCGTGAAGATCGTGAGCGACGCGAAGACCGGGCAGATGCTCGGCACGCACATCATCGGCCAGGACGCCACGGAGCTCATCGCCGAGCCGGCGCTGACCCAGCTCTTCCAGGGCGACGCATGGGAGCTGGGCCGCAACATCCACCCGCACCCGACGTTGAGCGAGGCGGTGATGGAGGCGGCGATGGCGGTCGACGGACACGCCATCCACTTCTAAAGAACCCATGGCGCAGATCACCAAGGCGAAAGGTGCGTCCTTCAGCCCGGAATGGCGCTTCCAGGAGGCGGTGGCGTGGCGGGACACCGACCTGGACGAGAGCACGATGAAGGAATGGTTCCGCTACATGCTCCTCGGCCGGCAGATCGATTACCGCTTCCAGGTCCTCAACCGGCAGGGGCGTGCGCCATTCATCATCTCCTGCGCCGGCCACGAGGCGGCGCAGATCGGCGTCAGCTGGCCGCTTCAGCCCAAGCACGACTGGCTTGCGCCTTATTACCGCGACGTCGTGCTCTGCATGCGCATGGGCATGACTCCGCTTGACCTCATGCTCGCGGTGCTGGCCAAGGCCGACGACCCCGCATCGGGCGGCAAGCAGACGCCAGGCCACTTCTCGGACTCGCGCCTGAACATCACGTCCGGCGGTTCCCCGGTCGCCACCCAGATGGTGCGCGGCGCAGGCGTCGCGTACGCGCTGAAGATGGACGGGACGGACAAGGTCCTGATGACCTGTTATGGCGAGGGGGCCGGGGCGGAAGGCGATGCGCATGAGGCATTCAACTTCGCGGCGGTCTACAAGCTGCCCGAAGTCTTCGTCTGCGAGAACAACGGCTTTGCCATCTCGACGCCGTTCACCAAGGAGTACGCCATCGAGCACGTCGCGCAGCGCGCCGCCGGCTACGGCTTTCCGGGCGTCACAGTCGACGGCCGCGACCCGGTCACCTGCTACGTCGTCGCGAAGGAGGCAATCGCACGAGCCCGCGCCGGGCATGGCCCGACGCTCATCGAGTGCCTGGTCGACAGGCTCGGGGCGCACTCGTCCGAGGACGACCAGCGCAGGTACCGCTCGCAGGAGGAGATCGAGCGCCTGGCCGAGAGCGATTGCCTCGAGCGCTTCAAGAAGCGCCTTGTCGAGGAAGGCATCCTGGGCGCCAAGGAGGTCGGGCAGTACGAGGAGTCGGTCAAGGACCAGGTCACGCAGGCGACCAAGGAAGGCATGGACGCGGCCGACCCGAAGCCCGAGGACGCGCTGACCAATGTCTACGCGATCGAGGTGCCGAAGGCGATCGCGCCGGCATCCGGCGGCGAGACCGAAGAGATGAACATGGTCGCGGCGCTGCGCTCCTGCCTGACGGAGGAGATGGAGCGCGACGACCGAGTCATGGTCATGGGCGAGGACGTGGGCCGAAAGGGCGGCGTCTTCCTGGTCACGGATGGGCTGTTCAGCCGCTTCGGCGAGCAGCGCGTCATCGACACTCCGCTGGCCGAGTCGTCGATCGTCGGCGTGGCGCTCGGCCTGGCCGTCGCCGGCAAGCGGCCGGTGGCGGAGATCCAGTTCACCGACTTCGCGCACATGGCCTTCAACTCCGTCACCAACGAAGCGGCGAAGTATCGCTATCGCAGCGACGGCGACTGGTCGGTGCCGATGGTGGTGCGTGCGCCGATGGGCGGCCACGCGCACGGCGCGCTCTATCACTCGCAGTCCATCGAGGCGCGGTTTGCGACCCCGGGCCTGAAGATCGTGATCCCCTCGGGTCCATACGAAGCCAAGGGCCTGCTCCTCGCGGCGATCCGCGACCCGGACCCCGTGCTCTTCTTCGAGCACAAGCGCCT
>VBGE01000220.1 GCA_005880345.1 Chloroflexota bacterium
ATCGAGGCCATCCCCCTCCCCGACGCGTCGGTCGACGTTGTCATCTCGAACTGCGTGATCAACCTCGCGGAGGACAAGGGCGCCGTGATCAAGGAGGCGTTTCGCGTGCTTCGGCCAGGCGGCCGGTTCGCGGTCGCGGACATGGTGGAGCTCGAGCCGCTCAGCAGCGAGTTGAAGAAGCAGCTCGACTCGTGGGCGGGCTGCGTGTCGGGCACGATCCCGATCGACGAATATCGCGCAGCGCTCATCGATGCAGGTTTCGAAGTGCCGGAATTCGAGGTGCACGCGACAGAAACCCTGCCCGACGTGGGCAAGGTCGGGAGTGCTTACATCCGCGCGCGCAAGCGTTAACGCGATATGGCAACCACCAAGCAGAAGGCTGCAGCCAAGCGCAATGTCAAGAAGGCGGCAGCTGCCGCGAAGTCAAAGCGAACGGTCGCGCATCTGCCGAAGAAGACTCGGACGGCCCTCGGCAAGCAGGCAAACAAGGTCAAGCGACAGAAGGCCTCGCGCTAACACCCCGTTTTGGGGTGTCAGGCAGCCTTGGGGTGCTCGACTACCGCCAGAACGCGCGGGGCGATGAAGCGTGCGGTGCGCACCACGCCGCCACCGCGGTTCAGCTCGCGGACCTCGACCGTCGTGCGCGAGCTGCGGACCTCGACGCTGCGCCCGGCACGGGTGGCTTCGATGACGTACTCCCGGGCAGCGCCGTTGCCGGCGTCGACCAGGACCTCGACAAAATCTCCTTTGGCCATTACGCATCTATTTCTACCCAATTCGGGCGTTATTTGAACGTGGCGCAGCCGCCGGCGAAGGCAAAAACGGTAGGGGAGCTCAGCGCCGCCGCGGCCGCCTGCCAGGGCTGCGACCTGTGGCAGGAAGCCACCCAGACCGTCTTCGGCGAGGGCAAGGAAGGCGCCCCGATGATGCTCGTCGGCGAGCAGCCGGGTGACCAGGAAGACCTGCAGGGCCGGCCGTTCGTCGGTCCCGCCGGACGGGTGCTGGAGCAGGCTCTGGACGAGGCTGGGATCGACCGCCGGCGGGTCTACGTGACCAACGCCGTGAAGCACTTTCGCTTCACCCGCCGCGGCAAACGGCGCCTCCACGAGAAGCCGAACGCGGCGCAGGTCCGCGCCTGCAGGCCGTGGCTCGAGGCGGAGATCGAGGTGGTCAAGCCGGGCCTGATCGTTCTGCTCGGCGCGACGGCCGCGCAGTCCGTGATGGGGCCGGCGTTTCGTGTCAGCAAGCAGCATGGGGAGGTCCTGGAGTCGCCGTTCGGCATCCCGGTCGTCGCCACCGTCCACCCGTCATCGATCTTGCGGTCGGTCGACGACAAGTCCCGTGACGCGGCCATGTCTTCGTTTATTGCCGACCTGATGGTTGCGGCCAAGCAAGCCTGAGTCCACAATGCCCGCTGCATGGCCCAGGCAGAGGAGCAGGTTGGGCGGGGCGCGTTTCTGCCGCTTCCGGTCCAGAACGCCTACCGCGAGCGCTACCGCGTGATCAAACCCGGATGGCGATCGAGCGGTGACCAGCTCGAGGCTATAGTCCGCAGCCACGTCACGCGCGAGAGCCGCGTGCTGGACCTGGGGTGCGGTCGCGGTGGCGTGGTGGAGCTGATCTGGCGCGACGTCAAGATGGCCGCGGGTCTCGACCCCGATTCGCCATCGCTGGCGGACCACCGCGCGGCCGGCATGCCGGTGGTGCGCGGTGTCGGCGAGCGGATGCCCTTTGCGGACGAGTCGTTCGACCTGATCGTCTGTCTGTGGGTGCTCGAGCATCTGCAAGATCCGCCGGCCACGCTGCGCGAGGTGCGGCGCGTGCTGAGTCCTGGTGGGCATTTCGTGTTCGTCACTCCGAACATGCGCAACCCGCTGATGCTGGCGAACCGCCTCGGCAAGGCGCTGCCGGCGCTGCAGCGGCGACTGGTGCCGCGGGTGTATGGGCGCGATGAGGCGGACACGTTCCCGGTGCAGTACCGAGCCAACACGGTCGAGTCGATACGTGAACACGCTGAGCAATCGGGGCTGGACGTCTATGACCTGCGGGTGGTGCCTGACCCGACCTATCTCGCGATGAACAGCTTCATGTTCCGGGCATCGGTGATGTCAGAGCGGCTGATGCCGAAGGGTTGGGGAGTGCATCTGCTGGGAGACCTGGTCCGCAGGTAGCCTCCGGCGCCTCCCCA
>VBGE01000221.1 GCA_005880345.1 Chloroflexota bacterium
CCTCATCGTCGGCGCCAACGACGTCGTCAACCCGGCGGCGCGAAGCACACCCGGCAGCCCGATCTACGGGATGCCGATCCTCAACGCGGACCAGGCCAAGAACATCATCTTCATGAAGCGGTCGATGCGGCCGGGATTCGCCGGCATCGACAACGACCTCATGTTCGGGCCCAAGACGGTGATGTTCTTCGGCGACGCCAAGGACTCCCTGACCAAGCTGGTAAACGCCGTCAAGGCGGCATAACTCAACCGACGCAGTGGAGCTGTAGGCCGGATTTACTCCGGCCGTCACCAGACGTCAATCGCCAGACGTCTCCGGAAGTTGCTTGTGGAAGGAGGGGGTCCCACGGGGGAGGCCTGCCTCCCCCGTGAAATATGACGAGCCTCCTAGCCGGATGGCCAGGAGGCTCGCGCCGCGAAGAGGGTGTGGTGCATTGAAAGATATGGCCGGAGCCGAGAAATTGTTAGTGGACGATCTACAAATAAGCTCCGCACGCGTTGTCGCTCACGAATCGCGCAGCTTGATCATCCGTTCGACGTCCTTGGTCCCGAACGGGTGGGCCATCCGCAGGACGAAGTGCTGCAGGCCGGCGCCGAGCCACTCCTCGACCTCCTTGCCGGTGAGCGCCGGGATGTTGGCGGTGCGCTCGATCTCCTTCGGATCCCGGCCGACCCGCCCGCACCAGTCATCGAGGATCGCCGACTTCCGAGCGAACTCGTGGACCGAGCCCAGGGTGTTCCACATCTGCGCGTGCTCGGCGACCAGCCGCAGCATGACTTTCTCGCCGCTCCCTCCGATCAAGATCGGCATCTTGCCCGCCGGGCCGGGCTTCAGCCTGCCGATGCGCCGCTTGATCCGGGGCAGGGCCTCGCGCAAGAGCCGCACCCGATCGCGCGTCTCGCCAAAGTCGTAGCCGAACTCCTCGTAGTCGCGCTCGAACCAGCCTGCGCCCAGGCCCAGCACCAGACGTCCGCCCGACAGCTGGTCGACAGTGCCCGCGACGTAGGCGAGCAGATCGGGGTTGCGGTACCCGGCGCACGAGACCATCGGGCCGATCTGCGGGGCCCGTGTGTCCAGTGCGCAAGCCGCGAGCAGCGACCAGCACTCGAACTGGTTTCCGTTCGGGTTCCCATACAGCGGAAAGAAGTGATCCCAGAACCAGATGCTGTCGACCCCCAGGCCATCCGCGCGCCGCCACGCGTCGCGCAGCTCCTGGATGGTGCACTGCTGCGGATGGATCGTCACGCCAACCTTGAAGCGCTTCGATTCCGCCATCTCGTGCCTGTGAGATTATCCGAGGGCGATGGTGGGTGAGCTGGTGCCGTCGCCGGTCGACCCGGCGAATGCATCCAGGGACTTCTGGACGCGCTATCACGCGTTTCGCCGCGTGCGGCAAGCAGTGTCTCGCCCCGACGATCCCATCATGAGCGACGCGGAGGAAGAGGCGAGCCTCATGCGTGCCGACCCATTCGAGTTTCACGAGCGCCTGGAGGTGTCTGAGGGAGGCAGGATGCTGGCCTGGTTCCTGGGCACGGGGGTAACACCGAAGTCTCCCGAGTACGAGACGAACAAGCACCTGTACGACGCGGATCTCTTCGTCCTGCCCGCCCACCGCCGGCGCGGCGTGGGCTCATCCTTCCTGCCGCGGATCGTCGACCTGATGCATCGCCATGGCTCGACGACAGTCGGCTTCTGGGCCGAGGAGGAGTCCGGCCACGCGTTCATGCGGCGGCTTGGCGCACAGCCGAAACTGGGCTCCATCGAGAGCCGGCTCAAGATGTCGGAGGTCGACTGGGCGATGCTCGACAGCTGGATCGCCGAGGGCCAGGCGCGGTCACCGCAGACAAAGCTCGAGATTTACGACAACCGTGTGCCCGAAGAGCTGTGGGCCGATTACGCGCCGCAGCTGTCGTCGATGCTCAACACCATCCCGTTCGAACAGATGGACCACGGCGAGATCGTGATCACGCCAGACCAGTTTCGCGAGTGGTACGCGCGCGCGGAGCTGACCGGCGGCGTTCAGTGCACCGTGATGACGCGCGAGCCCGATGGTGTGATCTCAGGCATCACCGACACGATGTGGGCGCCCTATCACCGAACGATCGTCTATCAGCAGTTCACCGGCGTGCGCCCCGATGCACGTGGCCGCGGCCTCGGCAAGTGGATCAAGGCGGCGATGCTGCGGCACCTTCGCGAGCTCTATCCCGACCTCGAGTGGATCGCGACCGACAACGCGGGGTCGAACGCGCCGATGCTCAAGATCAACCGCGCGATGGGCTTCCGGCCCTACCGCCAGGGCAGCTACTACCAGATGACCCGCGACGAGCTCGAGAAGAGGTTGCCGCCCCGCTAGGCCCGGCGGCTCCTCTGCACGCTGCGGACGACCAGGATGATGCCGACGATGATCAGGAGAGACGGCAGCGCGGCCTTGCCCACCGGTCCGAACGCATCGCGCCCGCTGATGCCGAGGATCGATTCGAAGAGCACGAAGCCGATCAAAAAGATCATCAGGCTCACGAACAGCAGCGTCCGCCCCGAGCGCAGCGCCTGCATGTCGTGGTCCCTCAGCGCTTGCAGGTACATGCCGAGGCCGATGCCTCCGGGGATCACGAGCGACCAGGCGTAAGCCCACACCGGCCAGTCTCCCGTGCTGTTGGCGTAGGCGAGCACGACGCCCAGCATCGTGACGATGCCGCCCGGGATCGTGGCCGGCGAGCCGAAGCTGAGGAACCCGACGACCAGCAGGGTCAGACCCGGGATGAGGATGAACAGCGGCCAGCCGTTCTCGGTCAGGTCCACGCCCGACATCACGATCACCAGCGCGAAGATGCCCACCACCACCAGCACGATGCCCAGTGCCGCGCTGGAGCCGCCGCGGCGCGGCCGAGGCGGGGCGTACGGGGCCGAGGTCGCGTAGGGCGGCGCCGGGGGAGGAGGGGGCGGCTCGCTGGTCGAGGCAAGCGGCTCCTCGGGGGCCAGCGTCGTGCTCGCCTCGGTCGGTTCTGTGGCCTGCGCCGGCGGCTCGGCCGCCTCGGACTCGAAAGCGGACGTAGCGGGTTCGGGTTCGAGCTCTGGCTCAGCCGCGGCGATTGCAGGCTCAGGCTCTGACTTCCTGGCAGCGAAGATGTCTGGCCCGCCCGCCAGGAGGTCGGAAGTCACGTGCACCATGTCGTCTTTGGGTGCCGCGTCGTCGGTCGATTCGTCCGGTGCCGGCTTCGGTGCGCGCTTTCGCTTGGTCATGGGACGAAAAGCTTAGCTTCCGTCGCGGGGAGCGACCACCGGATTGACCGGCCCGTGGCCGTGGCCCAATTCGAGCGAGTTCGCGATGGCCTCCGTGATGAAGGACTTGGCGTGGCGGACAGCCGTGAGTGGGTCCGCGCCGCGAGCGAGCCAGGCGGTGATCGCAGCGGAGAAGACACATCCGCTGCCGTGGGTGTTCTTGGTCGCGATCCGCCGGCCTGTCAGCTCGACCAGCTCCGAGCCGTCGAAGAAGACGTCCGTGACGTCCTCCGCGTGGCCTCCCTTGACGACCGCTGCCCGCGCCCCCATCGCGACCAGGTCCCGGGCGGCGCGCCTGCGGTCCTCGATGGTGACGACAGGCCTCTGCAGCAGAACCTCGGCCTCGGGCAGGTTGGGCGTGATGACGGCGGCGAGAGGGATGAGCCGGGCACACAGCGCCGCCACCGCGTCGTCGCGCAGAAGCTTCGCGCCTCCTTTCGCGACCATCACCGGGTCGACCACCAGCTTGCGGATCGAATAGTGCTCGACCGCGTCCCCCACTGTCGCGATGATCTCCGCGCTCGAAAGCATTCCAGTCTTCGCCGCCTGCACACCGATGTCGTCCACGACCGCGGCGATCTGAGCGCGCCCAGCGAGGCGAAGGTCTTGAGGTCGGCCTGGATCCCTGCACCGCCGCCCGAGTCCGAGCCCGCGATGGTGAGCGCGACGGCGAGCTTCATGCCGCGAGCCTCCTGCCCGTCCAGTACACAGCGGCGGCCACGGCCATGCTGATGAGACCGGAGAGGTCGGCCCCATGCAGGCCGCCGATGAGGCCCGAGTTGAAAAAGTTCGCGTTGCCCGCGACGTTGCCGAAGAGATTCGCGTAGTTGACGAACCCCAGGCTCGCGGCTGTGCCGGCAAGCCACGCCGCGAGCGCGAGCAGCGGCCGAGGCCTGCCTTCAAAGACGAAGAAGCTCAGCAGGACGACGGCAGCCCACGCGGGAGCCCAGAGATAGGTGAGGATGAGGAAGTCCTCGTAGGCGAGATGAAAGTCGCTGACCAGCACCGCGTATGTCGCGAGCGCGGTCCCAAGAAGCCCGCAGCCGAGTGCGGTCTGCCAGCGCTGCAGCTTGATGCCCATCGCGAGGGTGACCAGGCCGGCCGTGTACACGTCGAGGTAGTTCGCCCACACCTCGCCCACCACGATGAAGACGAAGAACGGAATCGCGACCCACGTGGGTGAGTGCGCGCTGACGACCGCCAGCACGCCCTGGCCGGCGGCGAGCTTGGCGTCGATGGTGGGCAGCAAGAGGCCGAAAAGGCCTAGCAGCAGCATCGGCGCGACCACGCCGGCCATGGGCCACAACGTCACAGCGCGTGAGGAGCTCGCGGCCGGCAGGTATCGCGAGTAGTCGCTCGCGAACGGGTACCACGAAGCGACGAGTGCGAAGCACGTCATGAAACCGAGCACGAACGCGCCCGCGTAATCGGGACCAGAGGCGCTCGGACCCTGCCCCCAATGGAATTGCGGCGCGAGAAACAGGAAGAGAAGCGCACACAGAGCCGCGAACGTCACCGCGCCGAATGTCTCGAGCACCTTGATCGTCTGATGGCCGAAAACCGCGACGGCGACGCTGAGGGCAGCGATCACGATCACGAGCCCGAATGTCAGCCACCGATTGCCGCCGCCGAAGAGCTGCGCCCCTGCCTGCGCTGCGATCACGCAGTCGACCGCAAACCAACCGACAGCAAGGAACAGCGTGAGCCCCGCGCCGACGTATGAGCCGCGCACGCCGAAGACGCGCCGCGTGAAGACGATCTGTGGCAAGCCTGTGCGCGGACCGGTGTTGCTGAGCAGGCCGAGCACCAGTGCCGCGGCCACCGTGCCCAATGCGGTCGCGGCCAGCCCATCCCACACGCCAAGCCCGTAGTAGGTGGTGAGGAGGCTCGCCGTGAACAGGCTCGCGTAGTTGACGAATGCGCCGGCCCACAGGCCCGCCAGCTCACGCGGACGCCCGTGGCGTTCTGGCGCGGGGATCGCATCGATGCCGTGCGCCTCGACCTTGCCGAACGCGTCGGCCTCGACCGGTCGAACGGAAACGTCGCTCAAGTCCGTCCCTCCGCTGGCATTACCCAGTTCAGGTTCATGCGGTCGGCGTAATGCCCTCTCAGCCCGCCCCATTTAGGTGTCCCCCCAGGGGAGAGGGCTCTGGGGAGAGGGGCGGGGAAGAAGAACTTGAAGAGGACTTCTAGTTGTGCCGCCAGGGTGCGGGGAGGAGGTGGGCCAGGATGCGGTACACCTCTGGGTTGAGGGCGAGGCCGACGTGGCTGCCGTGCACCTCGATCGCGTTGATGTCCGTGCGCAGGCACGCTTTCCAGTTCACGACTCCGTCCGAACGCGGGTAGATCGAGGTGGTCGGCACGCGCGGGGCCGCCCGCAGGTCGCGGAGGAAACGCATCTCGACCGATGCGTCGTGGTGATAGCGCACAGCATTCAGGAGAT
>VBGE01000222.1 GCA_005880345.1 Chloroflexota bacterium
CAGGTCGGCGCCCCACTCGACGGCCTCGTCCACCAGCGCCGGCCCTGTGTCGCGCGCCTGGACGAGCTCCGTCTCGACAGGGATCTGCGCTGCGCTCGCCAGCTTCTCGACCTCGTCGAGGATCTTCTCTCCTCGTTCGACCACATCGTCGAGCACCGCGCCCAGCGGCAGCGACCGGTTGACCTCAATGATGTGCACGCCGTAGATCCGCCCGCCCTGCGAGTCGGTCATCCGGCACGCGAGCCGTACCGTCTCCGCATCTATCTCCTGTCCCCCCACGGCCACCAGCACCTTGCGTGATGTCGTCGGGTGAGCGTGGGCGGCGCGGTCAGCCATCGGTCAGGTTCTCATCTCCTTACGGCCGATCAATGCTGAGGGCCGCGGACCACGCGGCGGATCAGCACGTATCCCCCGAAGCCGAAACACACCAACGCCGTCCCGACGGCCAGGTCCTGCGAAACCTGGTCCAGAGCGCGATGCGCAGCCACGTACACCACGACCCACGCGCCTATGGCGAGAGCCATGACGCCCATGAAAGTGAAGGGAAAGCGCACCCGCCAAAATCCTAACAAGCCACGGCCCGTCGCCCCCAAAGGCGCGCCAACCGGCGTCCCTATAATCATCCGGCGTTGAAGCTGCTGATCGTTGGGTGTGGACGTGTCGGCTCGCAGATCGCATCTGACATGGATCGCTCCGGCCATGAAGTCGTCATCGTCGACCGCGACCCGAATGCCTTCTCCCGCGCGTCGACCCGTGGCGTCCTGGGCCGCGACTTCAAGGGCGACCAGGTCGTCGGCAACGGCACAGACGTCGACGTCCTGCGCAGGGCCGGCGCCGAGCACGCCGACGGCTTTGTCGCGGTGACCGAGGGCGACAACCGCAACATCATGGCCTCCCAGATCGCCAAGAACGTCTTCAAGGTGCCTCACGTCGTCGCTCGCATCTACGACCCCGAACGCGCCGAGGCATATGAGAAGCTCGGCCTGCACACCATCTGCCCGACCATCGAAGGCGCCCAGCACATCGAGCGCGTCTTGCTCGAGCGCGAGGGCAAGTAGCTACATGTACGTGATCGTGGTCGGCGGCGGAACCGTCGGCTACTACCTGTCGCGTGACCTCGTCGAACGCGGCCACGAGGTCACCCTCATCGAGCGCGACGCCAAACGCGCGGACTGGCTCGAGACACAGCTCGGCAGCATCGTCATGCGCGGCGACGGATGCGAAGTCCGATTCCTGGCTCAGACCGGTATCGAGCGCGCCGATGCGATCATCGCGGTCACGGCCGATGACGAGGACAACCTGATCGCTCTGCAGATGGCGAAGAAACACTTTCGGGTCAAGAAGACGATCGCCCGCGTCAACAACCCGACCAACGTCGAGATCTTCAAGATGCTCGGTGTGGACGAGGCAGTGTCCGCGACCGATGTGCTGCTGGGCGCCTTGGAGCCGCCGCTGGCCACCTGACGCAAACAAAAAGGACCGCCTCCATGAGGCGGCCCTGTAACAAAAGGTCTCTTCTCCGCTACGAAGCTTTGCCGATCTTGAAGATGGTGGTGCCGCAGTTTGGACACGTGCCGCGCGTTGCCGGCTTGCCATTCTTCATGGTCACAGGCTGAGGGTCTTTTATCTCGACCATCCTTTTGTCCTTCATGCAGTAGCCTTCCACAAACTCACCGTCCTTATTTGAGATTCTGTCTGGGGGGGCGGACTCGCCCATTCTAGGGGTGCGTATTTGGGCAATACAACCCAATTCACCGCGAATTCAGCGGGAAGCCTGTTGATAACCCTCAAAAACGTGCCAGAACGCCTCCTCAAATGGCCGTTTTGCGTCATCGCTGAAGAGCACGAAGCGCACCTCGCGCGCCGTCCAGCCATCACTTAACGCGACACTCAACGACTCGGCCATGACGCGCGCGCACTCATCGAGCGGAAATCCAGCAATCCCTGTGCCGACGGCGGGAACCGCGATCGTCATCACCTCGTTCTGCTGCGCGAGGCGAAACGAATGGACCATCGAGGATCGCAATGCCGTGCGTGTCGTGCGTCCGCCCAGCGCCATGCTCGCGGCGTGGATGACGAAGCGCGCGCGCAAACTTCCTGCGCCTGTGATTGCGGCTTCACCGACCTGCACTGGTCCATGCGCATCACATTCGTCCTGGATGGCCGGACCACCGACTCTGCGAATCGCACCTGCCACCCCGCCGCCGAGCTGCAGGTCGTTGTTTGCCGCGTTGACGATGGCGTCGACCTCCTGCTCGGTCAGGTCGCCGGTGATGATCAAGACTCTCGTCGCAAACAATCCCGCACTTCAGCCATCCGGTCCTCGAGCAGCTCTGGCGTCGCGGTGGCGATGCCGCGGATGCCGATTGACTCGATGGTCAGTGAGGCGCACGCCACGCCGCACACCAGCGCATCCTGCAGCCCGCCCCGCTGCGCTCCCGTGCTCAGCCACCTCGCCAGCATCCCACCAGCCACCGCGTCCCCTGCTCCAGTTGTATCAAAGGCGAGATGGCCAGGCAGGGCCGGCACGTGGACCCGACCGTCGGCTGTGTGCGCCGTGACGCCGCCAGGCCCCGATTTGACGACGAGCCCGTCGAGCCACCACTGGCGCCGGAACTCCTCGGCGTTGCCTCCGCCGAGGGCGGCGAACTCGTCTTCGTTGCAGAAGAACCACCCAGCCCGGCGCAAGACGTCCTTGGCCT
>VBGE01000228.1 GCA_005880345.1 Chloroflexota bacterium
TGCCGCTGCCCGGAATCCCGACGATCAGGTTGATCGCGTTCTTGAGCAGCCCGCCTTTGAGAATCTCGTCGAGCTTCTCGTTGCCGGTGGGCAGGCGTTCGATCAACGAATGCTTGAAGGTTGAGCGCCAGGACGCACCAGGGCACTCGTGCCCAGGAGGTCGCGGATTGTCGAGACCAGGGTCAGCGGCTCGAGTGGCTTGCGCAGGAAGGCGGCCGCGCCGGCGCGAAGGGCTTCTTCGGCGCTGCCGAGCGCCGAAACGGCGACGACCTGCGCTCGCGCGTCGGCGCTGAACTCGGCGACCAGGCGAAATCCCGCTCCCCCTGAGATCAGGAGGTCTACCAGCACAATGTGCGGCGCCAGCTCATCGAAGTAGAGCTTGGCCTGGGTGGCATCGAGCGCGATCGCCACGTCGTAGCCCTCGGTGCGGAGGAAGTATTCGGCCAGGCCAGCCGCATA
The DNA here is from genome assembly GCA_005880345.1 of Chloroflexota bacterium. Lineage (GTDB taxonomy): Bacteria > Chloroflexota > Dormibacteria > Dormibacterales > Dormibacteraceae > 40CM-4-65-16. The sequence goes on from VBGE01000228.1 coordinate 460, forward strand.
TGCGTCGCGTTCCGCGATCAGCACCATGGGGCCGGTGGCACGGTGTGGGTCCCCCGCGGCAGGCAGGCTTCCCGCCGCGAGCTCCTGGGCCAGCAGCCGGTGGGCGTCGGCCGCGCTCACGCCGGCCTCGATGCGAGCCTTCAGGAAGCGGAGCTGCTCGACCTGTGCGCGCGAATACAGCCGCTGGGCGCCTCCGCTGCGGATGGGGACGACCACCGCATAGCGGTCCTCCCATGCCCGCAGCGTCGACGCCCCGAGACCGAGCATCCGGGCTACGGCTCCGATGCTGTAGACGCCCTGGTCGTCGGCTCGCGCCACTTCTAGACGCTTAGCTTAGGCTATGGAGCTTTGTTGCACAATAATTGGCCTTGCAGAAGTACCGCGGAGGTAGTAAGGTCGAGAAACGGTGAATAGTTCCGCAAAACCTCGAAATGTTCTGTCGAAGCCGCCAGGACAGCTTTCGCCCCCGTTCGTCATGCTCCTGGACGACGACTCAGACATTGCCGAGATGTACCGTCTCGGCCTTCAGGCCGCGGGGTTCCGCGTTAGCCTGTTCGCCGAGCCTTCCGACTTCCTGGCTGCCGTCGCTCGAGAGGTGCCCGACATCGCAGTCCTGGACTGGCGGCTGCCAGGCAAGAGCGGTGTGGACGTGCTCGAAGAGCTGCGTCAGAACCCACGGACCTCCCAGCTCCCGGTGTTTTTTCTGAGCAACTTCCTCGGCGATCAGAATGGCGCGATCGACCGGGCCTTCGAGCTGGGGGCGCTGGCCTGGCTCCGCAAGTCGCTCACGGCCCCTGACGCGCTCGCGCAGCGCCTCAAGCAGGCGATCGGGCCCACTCGCTACGGCAGGCGCGAGACCGACCGGGCCTGACCGCCTCGACTATTCGATAACCGCGATCGTCTTGACGGGCTCGGGCTCCTCGATGATGTCCAGCCCGCTCGCCTGGCTGATCCAGTACTGGACGTCGCTCACGCCGGGCGCTCCTGCCAGCCCGATCGCTTCCACCAGGGTGGCGTGCAGCGCACGCGCATCCTGCGCGTGAAGGTCCCGCATCGAGTTGATGCCCAGCCTGCGCACCAACGGCACCCAGCGCTCCATGCCAGATACCTCGAGCAAAGTGCACTGGTTGACGAACTCGAAGAGTCGTTCGACGCTGACGCCGGTCTTCCTGGACAGCCGCTTGCGGTCGATCTCCAGCGACGCGCGATGCAGCAGCTGGTTCGTGTGATGGATGCCGACAGCACGGAGACGGCTCACATCAGAGTCTGAAATTCCGCTGAGGTACTCGAGCGTCCGGTACATCGATGACAGAATAGTGTCCGGGTATAATCAGCGAACCCCGCCCCATTCATTGGAGTAAACACACCCTGAATCAGAGCCGGTTGCAGACCCGAGAAGAAGTTTCCGGGGAGGAGTCTGGCTTCGAGATCGGGATCGGGCGCCGCGCGAGGCGCGCTTACGGATTCGACGAGATCGCGCTCGTCCCTGGGGGCGTGACGCTCAATCCCGACGAGGTCGACATCTCCTTCGCGATGGGCGAGAGCTTCAAGCTCCCTTTGCCTTTCTGGGGTTCGGCCATGGACGGGGTCGTCGATGTCGATTTCGCGATCGCGATGGGCAAGCTCGGCGGGGTCGCGGTGCTGAACCTCGACGGCGTGCACACTCGTTACGAAGACCCGGCCCCCATCATTCGAAAGATCGCGGAGGCCGACAAGGCCAGCGTCAACGCGGTTCTGAAAGAGGCTTACCGCGAACCGGTCAAGCCGCATCTGATCGCCGAACGGATCAAGACGATCAAAGCCGCCGGCGTGCCGTGCGCGGTGTCGACGGTGCCGGCGCGCGCCGGGGAGCGGGCCGAGGTGGTGCAACGTGCGGGCGCCGACGTCTACGTCGTGCAGGGCACTGTGCTGACCGCGCGACACTCCTCTCGCTCCTATCACCAGCTTTCATTCGAGGACCTCGTCAAGGCTTGCGACATTCCGGTTGTGGTCGGCAACTGTGTCCACTACGAGACCGCGCTCGAGCTCATGGAGACCGGCATCGCGGGCATCCTCGTCGGCGTCGGCCCGGGTGCCGCGTGCACCACGCGCGGGGTGTTGGGCGTGGGCGTGCCACAGGTCACTGCCACCGCTGACGTGGCCGCCGCGCGCGATGAGCACATGCGGCGCGGCGGCATGCGGGTCGCTGTCATCACGGACGGCGGGATGCGCATCGGGGCCGACGTGTGCAAGGCGTTCGCATCCGGCGCCGACGCCGTGATGATCGGCACGCCCCTCGCTGGTTCGGAAGAGTCGGCCTCGAAGGGATTCAACTGGGGCATGGCGACGCCCGATCCCAACCTCCCGCGCGGCACGCGGATCCAGGTCGGCACCAGGGGGACGCTGCGCGAGATCCTTCTCGGCCCGGCGCGGGTCGACGACGGCTCGCAGAATTTCGCCGGCGCGCTGCGCTCGGCGCTTGGCGTGTGCGGCGCGCGCGACATCGCGGAGTTCCAGCACGTCGAGCTGGTGATCGCGCCTTCGATCACCTCTGAGGGCAAGGTGTTTCAGCAGGCCCAGCACGTGGGCATGGGCAAGTAGCCTGAGCCAGACCGCCGCGGTCCGGGGAAACCCCGCGGCTTTGCCGCGGGGGCCGCAGCAGGTGTCCGCCCGCCTGCAGACAGTCTTCGTCCTCGACTTCGGCTCCCAGTTCAGCCAGCTCATCGCCCGGCGCGTGCGCGAGGCCAACGTCTATTGCGAGCTCGTG
>VBGE01000229.1 GCA_005880345.1 Chloroflexota bacterium
AGGCGAAACCCTTCCGGCCTGATCCTCAGCGGCGGCCCGGCGAGCGTGTACGACGCCGGCGCACCGCAGGTCGACCCGGAGGCGCTTCGGTCGGGCGTGCCGGTCCTCGGCATCTGCTACGGCATGCAGCTCATCGCCCATCATCTCGGCGGCAAGGTCGACCCCGGCCACGCGCGGGAATACGGCCCCGCGCTGCTATCGGTACGCGACCCCAACGTGCTCTTCCGAGGGCTGCACGGCGAGCTGCCCGTCTGGATGAGCCATGGCGACCATGTCAGCGACATGCCGCCCGGCTTCCACCTGCTCGCGAGCAGCGGCAACTCACCTGTGGCCGCATTCAGCGACGGCAAAGGCATCTTCGGCATCCAGTTCCACCCCGAGGTCGTCCACACGCCGAGCGGCCGCGAGGTGCTGCGCAACTTCCTCTTCGGTGTCTGCAAATGCACCCCCACGTGGACGCCCGGCTCGTTCATCGCCGAAGCGACAGAGAGCATCCGAGCGCAGGTCGGCGGCGGTCGCGTCATCTGCGCCCTTTCGG
>VBGE01000098.1 GCA_005880345.1 Chloroflexota bacterium
TGGGTGGGCTGGCAGAAGGGACATACAGGCTCGTCCCGTCGTAGGCCGGCGAGGCGAGCAGGCCGTGGACCGCGCTGCCCTCCACTACTGGGCGCTGCCACACCAGGGTGCCGTCGAATGCCTCGAGCACTGCGAACAGACCCTGCACGGTCGCCTGGGCCACGACCTCGTCGCGGCCGATCCGAAATACGATCGGCGATGCGCCGACGTCGAGGTCCCGGCCTTGATCCGCATACAGGCTGCTCAGCCACCTTCGCTCGCCGGTCAGCGGATCGAATGCGAGCACGCCATCGACGGGGTTGCCGATGCCGACGTATGCGAATCCGTTCTCGTCGGTGGCCATGGTCGACCACACTCCGCCGCCGGGCTGACAGTTGACCTGCACGCACAGGGTCCAGCGCTGGTGGCCCGCCGTGGCATCGAGCGCGAAGATGCGGCCCGGCACGAGCGGCTGATCGCCATACGGAGAGGCGACCCCGACCATTACCTCGTCGCCATATACGACCGGCGGAGATGGTCGGCGAGCCCGCGATTGCGCCGAGCCCGCCCCGCGACCAGACCATCTGCCCGTTCGCTGCGTTGAACGCCTTGACCTCGCCGCCGGCGCTGCCCGCGACCACCATGCCGCGGGCCACCGACGGCGTGCCGTCCACAGCCCCGGCAAGCCGAACCCGCCACGTCACGGCCAGCCTGGCGGCAGCGGCTGAGTCGAGTGTGGCGGTGAACGGATGGCCGTCCCGGCCCAGGTCGCCGCGGTAAGTAGTCCACACCTCGCCGGGCACAGGTGTGGGCAGAGCACTGAGGGTCGAGGAGCCGCATGCGGCAAGGACGATCGCCGCCGCGAGAAAGGCCGCCGCTCTCTGAGCGATCTCCAAGTATTGTCTCAGTCCGCTGTGAGCCCTCGGCGGCATCCTGTCACAAGACGCCCGAAGCCACCTCGGGCCCTTCCCCCAAAGCGTAGGGGGCGTCCCTAGCGCCCCCTACACCTCCCCTTCGAGCCGCCGCTCAGGACAGCTTCCACTGGACGCCCTGCAGCACAGGCTTGGCCGCGGTCAGGTAGCTCTGCAGATTGTCCTGCCGCGTCAGGACCATGGCTATGTAGTAGACACTGCCGCTGCTGTTGGCGCCCGCAAAGAGCGCGGCCGCGGCGGGGATGGCGCTTGACCCGCTCGTCAATGTGAAGCAAGTCGTCCAGGAGATTCCCTTGGCGCCGTTGAACACCGTGCTCGTGACCGCAGTGCTGGGGCAGGCGCGGGCATCCGGATACGTGGTCTTGAGGTAGTTGTCGATCGTTGCCTTGTTCTCCTGCGCCGTCTGCGCCGGGGATGACGGCCCGCTGCCCAGCGAGACCGACCCTTCGCCGTTGGGGTCGCTCAAGACGATCGTCTCGCTGTCCTTGTTCGCCACCGCCCAGCCTTGCGGCACGGGCACGGAGAGGCCGTCGTTCGACGCAGTCGTCGCACCGTAAGTGGGTGCGGCCGTCGGCGACGCAACGGGACTGGCCGAGGAAGCCGGGCTGGGGCTGGGCAGGGTGCCGACGCCGCTGGAGGGGTTCGACCCGCCGCGATTGGCCAGCACCGCGAACGCAGTGCCGAATCCGGCCATGAGCACGACCAGGGCCACGACGCCGGCGACGATCAGCATCATCGGTGCGCGGTGCACCGGCACCGTGGCGCCCGCCGGCGAGTAGTAAGGGCTCTGGTAGCCGCCGGCGCTGAAGGCGGGCGGCGCCATCCCAACCGGAGGCCCGGGTGGCGGTCCCGGAGGAGCCGCCGGTGTGGCTGCCGCCATGGCCAGCGGGGTGCCGCAGGCCTGGCAAAAGGCATTGCCGTCCGGGTTCTGGACGCCGCAGCGCGCGCATGTCAGCGCCATCTAGGTCCTGGCCTCGCTTCGTGGCTTGCGCGCCCGCTTCACCGCGGTCGGCGCCGCGGTCAAGGCGACTCCGCAGCTCGGACAGAAGCCCGACGCAACGATGTGCATGTGGCAGTTGGGGCACACCGTCTCGGCGTACCCCATGTGAGCCGCCTCTTCGAGCAGCGCGTGGTGCAGCAGGTAGCGGACGTACACGAGCAGGCCGCCGACGATCGCCGCCTGCCAGACGAGCACGAAGAGCTGGCTGGCCTGCGCGTTCTTCAAGAGCTGCGTCCCCATCGCGAACGCGACGTGCGCGACGACCGCCGTCACCACGCCGCCGATCTCGCGACGGCCCAACCGGCCGCGCCGGTAACGCCAGATCGCGGCCACGATGATGCCCGCGGCGCTCCCTTGCATGAGGGGCTGAAACACCGCCAGCGTGGCGAGGTCGAAGATCCAGTTGCCCGGCGCCATGTGGGCGGGGAGGTTGGCCAGCGCATTCGAAAACGTGACGAGCGACTCGGCGAGGCTGAATCCCAGTCCGGCGGCGATGCCGAAAACCAATCCGTCGATCGTCTCCGGAAAATCGGCGCGGTTGGGCAGGATCAGCGCGGGCAGCGGCTTCAGCACCTCCTGCACGACCGGCACCAGGAGCCCGACGAACAGCACCGCGCCCACGCTGATGCCGGCCCCGCGCAGCGGATTGCCGATGTTCGCGTATGGGTTGTAGACCAGCCTCTCGATGACCGTCAGCACCAGGCCGATGAGCGCGCCGCCGCCGATCGTGAAGCCGAGCACGGTCGCCGGCTCGTCGCGATAGACCTGGGCTTCGTACAGGTAGATCAGGTAGAGGACGGGAACCAGAAACGCGGCGACCAGGATCGCGGCGGTGATAAGGCCGGCGATGTAAAGGATGGCAATGCCGGCGAGGCCGACGGCGAATGCCCAGCGGAACTCGTGGATCTTCTGATGGCCGAGGTGCGGAAAGATCGTGGTGAAGACCGACGGCTGGACAACATGCTCACTGGGATGCGCGGCGTATCGGTACGTCCGATTTTTCGCGTCGCCAACCTCACCGGTCGTCCCCTGGTGAGCACCGCACCGAGTGCAGAACACGCCGTCTGGCACGTCGTTGGCGCAGTGATCGCAGCGCACGGCCGGTAAGGATATAGAGCGCCCCCTCAGTTCCGGGGTTTCGCGTCGAGTTGCCTTGTTCCACCCCCCTCTCCCTTTCCCTCTCCCCTAAAGGGGAGAGGGGCGTGGCGCGGGCGGGGGTGGCGGCGGCCCCACCTCCGGATCGCCCGGACTATCCGAGCGTCAGGCCTGCTTGGCTTCCTCCGCCTGAGCGGGCACCCAACCGCGGATGAAGTGGCAGGAATAGTGGCCGTCGTGCTTGTCGAAGTAGCGCTGGTGGTATTCCTCGGCGCGCCAGAAATCTGTCGCCGGCACGATCTCGGTCACGATCTTGCGGTCAAAGTACTTCTGCGCCTCCACCAATGACTTGCGTGCGGCCTCTTCCTGCTCGGGGTTGTGGAAGAAGATCACGGAGCGGTACTGGTGACCCATGTCTGGACCCTGGCGGTTCAGCGTGGTCGGGTCGTGCATGTTCCAGAAGGCGTTGAGCAGCTGTTCGTACGTCACCTTGCTGGGGTCGAATGTGACCTCGACCGCCTCCGCGTGGCCCGTGCGTCCCATGCAGACCTGCTCGTACGTCGGATGGTCGACGTGGCCTCCCGCGTAGCCCGATACGGCGTCGGTAACGCCAGGAATCTCATTGAAGAGGTGCTCGACTCCCCAGAAGCATCCGCCGGCGAACGTGGCTTTCTCCATTTCACCCTCCAAGATAATTCGGACAGATCATGGTTCCCCAAAGTGACGATTCGCTAACGCCGCCGCGCCGGCGATGGTGGCACCTGGCGACGATCGACGTCACGCCGCTGCGCCGCCATCGCGACTTCCGCCTGCTGTTCATCGGGCGGTTCGTGTCCTTCTTCGGCAGCATGATCACGGTCGTCGCATTTCCCTACCAGGTCTACCAGCTCACGCACAGCGTGCTCCTGGTCGGCCTCCTCGGTGTCCTCGAGTTCGCCGCCATCCTGGCGGTCGCGTTTGTCGGCGGGGCGCTGGCCGACGCCAGGGACAGGCGGTCGATGGTGCTGCTGAGCGAGGTGGCGTTGATGGCCTGCAGCCTCTTGCTGGCCGGCAATGCGGCGCTCGGCCACCCCCAGGTGTGGCTGCTGTTCGTGGTCGCCACCGCGTGGGGCGCTCTCGACGCCATCCAGCGCCCCTCACTGGACGCCATGCTGCCGCGGCTCGTGGACAAGAGCGAGCTCGCGGCTGCGGCCGCCCTGGGCAGCATCCGCGGCACGCTCGGCCAGATCCTCGGACCGGCCCTGGGTGGGGTCCTCGTCGCCGTCGTCGGCCTTTCCGTCACCTACCTGGTCGACGTGGGGACGTTCGTCGCCGGCCTGGCCTGCCTGTGGCTCATGCGAGCCGTGCCGCCGCCTGTCGATGCCGAAAGGCCGAGCTTTCGCCGTGTGCTCGAGGGCCTTCGTTACGCGCGCAGCCGGCAGGAGCTGCTGGGCACGTATTTCGTCGACATGATCGCGATGTTCTTCGGCATGCCCATGGCGTTGTTCCCCGCGATCGCGCAGGGCCTGGGGGGCGCCAGGGTGCTGGGTCTCCTTTATGCCGCGCCCGCGATCGGATCCTTTCTCTTCTCCGCAACCAGCGGTTGGACCGGCCGCGTGCATCGCCACGGCATGGGCGTGATCGTTGCGGCCACGATCTGGGGCGTGGCCATCATCGGCTTTGGCTTCGCCAATCAGCTGGCGCTCGCCCTTTTCTTCCTGGCTGTCGCCGGCGCCGCGGACATGATGAGCGGTGTCTTTCGGTCGGTGATCTGGAACCAGACCATCCCGGACTCTCTGCGCGGACGCCTCGCCTCCATCGAGATGGTGAGCTACACGTCCGGCCCGGCCCTGGGCAACTTCGAAGCGGGGGTGGTGGCTTCGCTGTCCAGCGTCCGGATCTCAATCATCTCGGGCGGCGTGCTGTGCGTCGCCGGCTGCGTGCTCTGCGCGATCGCCCTGCCCGCCTTTCGCGCCTACGACGCGCGCCAGTACCATTTGGCGCCAGATCCGGCAACCGGTGGCGTCAAGCAAGGGAAGGATTGAGCTCGAACCAGATCGCCGTCGTGCTCGCAGCGGCCGCTGCCCTTTTTGCTCTGTGGGCGGCGGTCTTCGCCACCCGCGCCGACCTCGCGATGCGCCGTGAGGTCAGAAACGCGAACAAGCGCTGGGAGGCCAGCACCAAACCAGTGCCGCATGTCACGTACACGCAGTTCGTCGCTCCCGGACAGTCCATCCAGGTCCAGGTGGAAAACCTCGGCGGCACACTGGCCGGGTGCGGGCTGATCGTCCAGAACGCCGACGAGATCTATGCCGCGGAGCTGACGTTGCCGGAGAAGGCGCCGGCCCGTCCGATCTCGCTGCCGTTCATCGTCAAGGCCTGGCAGCGAGCCTCGCAGCCGAAGGCGCTGCTCATGGTCGCGCGCGACGTCGGCGGGCGCTGCTTCGACTGCCTCGACGGCGGGAAGGAGATCAAGGACCCCCGCAAGTGGGTCGGGTCTCAGCTCCGCGGGCTGCGCATGCAGGGCATGGTCGACTTCCCTACGATCACCGGCGCCACGAAGCGCTAAGGCGCGGCCGGAAACCCGCGGCGAGAGATTCGGCGATCCAGGCGGTCCAGATTCGGGCGAAGCGCCGAGCAGCGCAGCGAGCGCATCCGTTGATGCGTGAGCGAGCAGCACAGAAGCTGAGCCCGAAGATGGGCTGCATGGGCGCCGAAGATCCGCCGGGGGCTTTTCGGCCGCGCCTTCAGGCCGCGCCTTTAGTGGACGTGGTCGAGCTCCGCCTTCAGGTTTAGCTGGACGTTGCCCTTCAGCGCCTGAGACACCGGGCACCCGTCTTTGGCCTCCTCGGCGAACTTCTGAAAGTCGCCCGCACTCAGGCCGTGGATGTGGCCGCGGACCGTGATGGTGCTCGAGACGATGCCTTTGCCCGGCACGAACTCGACCTCGGCCGACGTCGTGAGCCGCTCGGGTTGGTGGCCGGCCTTGGCGAGGCCGTTGGACAGCGCCATCGAGTAGCAAGCGGCGTGAGCGGCCGCGATCAGCTCTTCAGGGCTCGTGCCCCCCTTCTCGCGGTCCGCGCGGGAGGCCCACGTCACCCCAAACTCGTTGAAAGCTCCGCTCGCGACCTTGACGCGGCCCTTGCCGCTCATCAAATCGCCTTCCCAGACCGCGTCCGCCCTGCTGATCGTTGCCATGCATCCACCTCCAGATTTGTCTGTACAGCCTTGATGTTGAACCATGGCGGGACATCGCTTATGCCAGAGTTCTCGACGAACGACATGCACGCCCATGAGGTCCCCGAGCTCGACCCGCAGCCGCGCGACGCAGAGGGCCACGGGTACGTCGACTTCCTGGCCTCGACCGAGCTCAGCGTCGGGCTCGCGGTGTGGCCGGCGGGGTCGATCGATCGCCAGCAACCCCATAAAGAGGACGAGGTCTACTACGTCATCAGCGGCCGCGGCTCGATACGCGTCGCGGACGAAGATCGGCCCGTGAAGCCGGGCAGCCTGGTCTTCGTCGCGGCCGGCGTCGAGCACCGATTCCATGACATCGAGGAAGACCTGCGCGTGCTGGTTTTCTGGGCGCCGCCCCACGTCGCGGCGCGTCATGCTTAGCGCGATGTCGCAACAGGTGACCGCGCTTCTCGTCACCACGACCGAGCGGCCGGCCGGCTATGAGGTCAAGCAGGCACTCGGCCAGGTCTTCGGAGTCGTCGTGCGCAGCCGGGGCATCGGCGGCAACATCATGGCCAGTCTTCGCTCGCTCGGCGGAGGCGAGATTGTGGAGTACACGCGCCTGGTGGAGGACACGCGCCGCCACGCGATCGACCGCATGGTCGAGAACGCGCGCGCGATGGGCGCCAACGCCGTGATCATGATGCGCTTCGACTCTTCCGAGATCGGCCAGACCATGACCGAGGTCGTTGCATACGGAACAGCGGCGATCATCGAGCGCGCATCGAGCTGAACGTGCTTGGGCTCGACCTGATCGGTGTCGTCGTGGTCGCTATCTTCGCCGTCGTCGGCTACTTCATCTGGGACCAGCGCTACCGCGGCCACGACGGTGGGACGTTCAAGCCGACAGGCGAGGTCTTCCGCGATCCGACGACCGGCAAGATGACCCGCGTCTACGAGGACCCGGCGACTGGGCGCCGGCAGTACCGCGAGGAGCCCTGACCCTTCACGGCAGCCGAATGGCCTGCTCGAGCTTGTTCTCGAGGTGGCCTCGCTTGACCATTCCGTCAATTTCTACCGCGACTTGCTGCAGCTGCCAGAAGTCGAGCGCTGGCCTGAGCCTCGCAGCGGAGTCTGGCTGTCGATCGGACGCAACGCGGTGCTCGGGCTGTGGCCCGCGACGTCGGGCGGCCCTGGCGTAGGCATCGCCGGCTCGCGCGGTGGGCGTCACGTGCACTTCGCGATCTATGTTGGCCACGGAAGCCTGCCCGCCTGGAAAGGCGCCCTCGAGCATGCTGGACACGCGGTCGAAGGGCCGCTCGCATTCGGTCATGGCAACGAATCGCTGTTTGTGAGCGATCCAGACGGCAACATCGTCGAGCTCGGCGACTGGAGGGTCGACTGGGCGGGGCAGCCGATCAGCGTTTGACACGCGAAGAGCTAGGTTGCGGCCGTGGCGGGTGGCGCCGTCAACACCCGCCGCACCTCTCGCGCCACCTCGATGTCCTCGTGCGCCTTGATCACCAGCGTCGGCACGCGAGCGTCGGGCGCGCTGATGTCGTTGTCGGGACCCAGGCTGCCGTTGAGCGTCGGTCCAATCTCGACGCCAAGGAAACGGAGCCCGGCCACTGCGGCGGCGCGGACGGGGGCGGCGTTCTCTCCCACGCCGCCCGTGAAGACGAGCGCATCGAGACCGTTCATCGCGGCGGCCATCGAGGCGATGAGCGCGCGCAGGCGGTGGATGTAGACATCGAAGGCGAGCTCCGCCGCATCGTCGCCGCCGGCGATGCGCTGGAGGATCTCGCGCATGTCGCCTGTGCCGGCGAGCGCGACCAGCCCGCCTTGCCGGTCCAACGCTTCGGTCAGCTCTGGCTCAGACGCGCCGGTGTGGCGCTGTAGGTAGAGCAGCGCGCCTGGGTCGATCGTGCCCGACCGCGTGGCCATCACGAGTCCTTCGAGCGGCGTGAAGCCCATCGTCGTATCGACGGAGCGCCCGCCTCGTACTGCGGCCAGCGACGCCCCCGCACCGAGGTGGCAGGTCACGACGCGCAGCTCATGTTGCGACCGCCCCAGCATCTCGGCCGCCCGCCGCGACGCATAGGCATGCGAGAAACCGTGGAATCCGTACCTCTTGATGCCAAACCGCGACCGCCACTCGGCGGGGACCGCGTACGTGGACGCCGCCTCCGGCATTCGCGAGTGGAAGGCGGTGTCGAGGCACGCGACCGCCGGGATGCGCGGCAGCAGCTCCCTCGCCGCCGAAACGCCGGCCAGCGCCGACGGCAGGTGCAGCGGCGCGAGGTCGGTGATGCTGACCAGGTAGCGCATGACCTCGCCGTCGATGCGGACGGAAGCCCGGTAACGCGGGCCACCGTGCACGATGCGGTGGCCGACGGCCTCGATACCTTCCATCCCGCGCACCGCGTTGGCGAGCTGAGCCGCGTCGAGATGCCCCTCGGCGACCTCGAACTCGCGGTCCGCGAGCACCCGATCGCCCTCGTCCGCGTCGACCAGGCTGACCTTCAGCGAGCTCGAGCCGGCGTTGAGGACGAGTACCCGCAACTTCGCCCTAACCAGCTAGCCGCCACAGCGGGAAGGAGAGCAGCGGCGCTTGCCCCGGCGATAGCCGGGGTCGGCTTTGCCGACGCCGCGATGAGAGGAAACCGGCAGGTTTCCTCTCATTGATGCTGCCAGGTCCAGCTACTGATTTCCTCGGGGTCCTGTCCGTGGTCGCGTGTGTGCTGTCTCGCGTGCAGCCGCTGGTCGACCATGTCCTGCCGGACATGCGCGGCGCGCGAGCCAAGCGAGGGCACGCGGTCGATCACGTCCATCACCAGGTGGAATCGGTCGAGGTCGTTCAGCATCACCATGTCGAACGGCGTCGTGGTCGTGCCTTCCTCCTTGTATCCGCGCACGTGGATGTTGGAATGGTTCGCGCGGCGGTATGTCAGGCGGTGAATCAGCCACGGGTAGCCGTGGTAGGCAAAGATCACGGGCTTGTCGCGCGTGAAGATCTCGTCGAACTCGGCGTCGCTCAGGCCGTGCGGATGCTCGGCCGGCTGCTGCAGGCGCATCAGGTCGACCACGTTGACGAAGCGCACCGCAAGCTGTGGCATGTGCTTGCGGATGAGGTCCGCGGCGGCCAGCGTCTCCAGAGTGGGCACGTCGCCCGCGCATGCGAGCACGACGTCCGGGTCGCGATCCAGGTCGGTGCTCGCCCACTGCCAGATCCCCACCCCGCGCGTGCAGTGCGCGATCGCATCGTCCATGGCGAGGTAGTTGAGCGCGGGTTGCTTGCCCGCGACGATCACGTTGACGTAATTGTGGCTGCGCAGGCAGTGATCCGCCACCGAGAGCAGACAGTTCGCATCCGGCGCGAGGTACACGCGGATGACCTCCGCCTTCTTGTTCATCACGTGATCGATGAAGCCTGGATCCTGGTGCGAGAAGCCGTTGTGGTCCTGTCGCCACACGTGTGACGACAGGAGGTAGTTGAGCGATGCGATCGGCCGCCGCCACGGGATGTGGCGCGTGACCTTCAGCCACTTCGCGTGCTGGTTGAACATCGAGTCGACGATGTGGATGAAGGCTTCGTAGCAGTTGAACAAACCGTGCCTCCCGGTGAGGAGATAGCCCTCCAGCCATCCTTCACACATGTGCTCGCTCAGCACCTCCATGACCCGGCCGTCGGGCGCGAGATGATCGTCTCCCGGCAGAATCTTGGCGTCCCAGGCGCGATTGGTGGCTTCGAGCACGGCATTGAGCCGGTTGGAAACCGTTTCGTCGGGACCCATCACGCGGAAGTTGTTGGGGTTCATCCTCACGATGTCGCGCAGGTACGTGCCCAGGACGCGGGTCGCCTCGCTTGTCGATGCGCCCGGCTTCGGCACCGGAACCGCGTACTCGCGAAAGTCCGGCAGCTGCAAATCGCGGAGCAGCTCGCCTCCGTTGGCGTGCGGGTTGGCGCTCATCCGCTGCACGCCGCGTGGCGGCAGGCTCAGGATCTCACCCATCACCCTGCCCTGGCGGTCGAACAGCTCCTCCGGTTTGTATCCGCGCAGCCAGCTTTCGAGGATCGCGATGTGGTCCGGATGCGACGCAAACCCGTCGACCGGCACCTGGTGGGCGCGAAAGGTGCCTTCGACAGGCTCGCCGTCGACTGTCTTCGGTCCCGTCCAGCCCTTGGGGGTCTTGAGGATGATCATCGGCCACGCAGGGCGCGCGGCCTGGTGGTCGGAGCGGGCGGACTTCTGGATGCGCGATATCTCCTCCATGGCCCAGTCGAGCGCGGCGGCCATCTGCTGGTGCACCTTCGGCGGGTCGTCACCGCTGACGATCACCGGCGTGTGGCCGTAACCCTCCATCAGCTCGATCAGCTCGCGCTCCGGGATGCGCGCGAGCACGGTGGGATTGGCGATCTTGTAGCCGTTCAGGTGCAGGATCGGCAGCACCGCACCATCGACCGCGGGATCCAGGAACTTGTTCGAGTGCCAGCTCGCCGCGAGCGGGCCGGTCTCTGCCTCGCCGTCGCCAACGATGCAGAACACGGTGAGGTCCGGGTTGTCAAAAGCAGCGCCGTACGCGTGCGCGAGCGCGTAACCCAGCTCGCCGCCCTCGTGGATCGAACCTGGGGTCTCGGGGGCGTTGTGGCTGGGGATGCCGCCCGGGAAGGAAAACTGGCGAAACAGCTTGCGCAAACCCGCCTCGTCGAGGCTCACATCGGGATAGCGCTCGGTGTACGTCCCCTCCAGATATGCGTTGGCAACGCCCGCAGGCCCCCCGTGACCGGGACCCATGATGTAGATCGCGTCAAGGCTCCGATTCTTGATGACGCGGCTCGCGTGCACGTAGATGAAGTTGAGGCCCGGCGTGGTGCCCCAGTGGCCCAGCAGGCGCGGCTTGATGTCCTCGATGCGCAGCGGACGCGCGAGCAGGGGATTGTCGAGCAGGTAGATCTGGCCGACGGAGAGGTAGTTGGCGGCGCGCCAGTAGGCGTGCATCAGACGGAGCTCTTCCGGGTCGAGCGGCTGCGTGCGCGTGATGTCGGGCGCCGTCCCCGGCCTGGTCTGGCTCGGCGTCATTTCCCCCACCTCCCATGATGCATGCTGGCGAGGTGCCAGGTCCGCACATCACCGACAGCGGCCGAAAGATCGTATACGCCAGTCGCCAGGTGGAAGGCCTGACCGGCTCCACGCGGTGTCCGCTGACGTGAGGCCG
>VBGE01000230.1 GCA_005880345.1 Chloroflexota bacterium
TCGGTGTACGAGATGCACCTTGGTTCGTGGATGCGCGTGCCCGAGGACGGCAACCGCTGGCTGACCTACAGGGAGCTCGCGCCGCGCCTGGCGGACTACGTGAGCCGGATGGGCTTCACGCACGTCGAGTTCATGCCTGTGATGGAGCACCCGCTTTACCAGTCGTGGGGCTACCAGGTCACTGGCTACTTTGCGCCGACGTCGCGCTACGGCACGCCGCAGGACTTCATGTTCCTGGTCGACTACCTGCACCAGAACGGGATCGGCGTGATCCTGGACTGGGTGCCGTCGCACTTCCCGGCCGACGAGTTCGGGCTGCAGAACTTCGACGGGACGCACCTGTTCGAGCACGCGGACCCGCGCCTTGGGGTGCACCCGGACTGGGGTTCGTCGATCTTCAACTACGGACGCAACGAGGTGCGCGGCTTTCTGGTGAGCAGCGCACTGTGCTGGCTGCAGCGGTACCACGCGGACGGCCTGCGGGTCGACGCGGTCGCGTCGATGCTCTACCTGGACTACTCGCGCAAGGCCGGCGAGTGGATCCCGAACAAATTCGGCGGCCGCGAGAACCTGGAGGCGGTCGACTTCCTGCGGCGCTTCAACATCGAGGTGTACAAGGAAGAGCCCGACGTGCAGACGGTGGCCGAAGAGTCGACGGCTTGGCCCTTGGTGTCACGTCCCACCTATGTCGGAGGCCTTGGCTTCGGCATGAAATGGGACATGGGCTGGATGCACGACACGCTCTACTACTTTCAGCGCGAGCCCGTGCATCGCAAGTTCCACCATTCCAACCTGACGTTTCGAATGCTCTACGCGTTCGGCGAGAACTTCATGCTCCCGCTCTCGCACGACGAGGTGGTGCACGGCAAGGGCTCGCTCATCGCGAAGATGCCGGGCGACGAGTGGCAGAAGTTCGCCAACCTGCGGCTGCTGTACGGCTGGATGTACGCGCAGCCGGGCAAGAAGCTGCTGTTCATGGGTGGCGAGTTCGGCCAGTGGCGGGAGTGGGACGTCGAGCAATCGCTCGACTGGCACCTGCTCGACCACCCGATGCACGGCGGGTTGCGCCTGTGGCTCGGGGACCTGAACCGCGTGCTGCGAGAGGAGAAGGCGCTGCACGAGATGGACTTCGACCCCGCCGGGTTCTCCTGGATCGACGTCGCCGACGCGGACCACTCGATCGTGAGCCTGCTGCGCCGGGGCCGGACCGCGGACGACGTGGTGGCGGCGGTGTTCAACTTCACGCCGGTGCCGCGGCACAACTACCAGATCGGCGTGCCGTTCGCGGGACGCTGGGTGGAGATGCTGAACAGCGACGCGCCGCTGTATGGGGGAAGCGGGCAGGGGAACATGGGAGGGGTAGAGGCGGCGCCGGTGGGGATGCACGGGCAGCTGCACAGCGTCACGCTGACCCTGCCGCCGCTGGGGGCGATGTTCTTCAAACCGGAGAAGTAGCCCGCTCCCTGAGCGCCCCCGCTCCCATTCCTTTCCACGGTTTTGGATCCAAAACCGCCTTTAGCCTGGTTTGCTTTAGCGTTTTCGGCGCCAAAAGCGCGTGCCGGACTTGTGCGACAACCACCTCCGGACGCTGGTGGATGTCGGCGGCCGTGAACCGCAGCAGCCGGAAGCCGGCATTGATCAGCAGGTTCTGCCGGCGGTTGTCCTCGACCAGGCGATCCCTGTGAGTGGCGCCGTCGTACTCAACAACAAGGCGTGCGGTGGGGTAGTACAGATCGGCGCGGCCGACGAAGAAGTCGTCGGCATCGGACAAGCTGATCTGGACCTCGGGCCGCGGCAGCCCACCTTCGATCAGAAGCCATCGAAGTCGGGTTTCCATCGGCGATTCTGCCGGTGCCGCCAGATCGACCAGAGACCGCAAGCGGCGCGAACCCCAACCCCGCGGCGTCATCAGATCTGATCGATCCGCCAAACCGAGGCGCATCGTCGCGTCCAGCGCCACGAGTGTCTCCACCGCGGAAAGGCGAAGGCAAAGGTCGCACAGACTGCGGAGGAGGGTGGTGGTGCGCAGCCCATTTACCTCGACGATGTCGTCCGGGCGCAAATCGCAGCGGCGTACAACGAGACCCGGTCGAGAGCGCACCCCCGACTCGAGCGGCATCACCACTTCGATCGGGTGGACCGGGTCGAAATCAAGGCCCAGCAACCAGGCTGCTGTAGCGCCCGCAAATACTGTGTCCTTGGGCAGCCGCCGTTGCCACGCTCGTAAGAGCTGCTCGGGGTCTTCGCGCAAGCCGCTCCAGCAATAGAGCTTGCTTCCGAGTCGACGCCACGATTTGCCCCTCAGGGCATCCAGTGTGACGCCGGAGTTAAGCGCCTCCTCGAGTGAGAACGGTCTCTTCGTCAAACGGGGCGGTATGCGTGGTCTTCGGCCCACGCATGAAGCCTGACGGCACTATTTGCTGACGCCAACCCAGTTCGTTAAGACGGATGCCATGCACGGTCCTGGATCCAAAAACGCGTTTGCTATCCAACAATTCGGCGTTTTTGGCTCCAGCAACGCGCGCGCGGGGCGCAGCACTTTGCGCAAAACGGGTGTGTCAGATGATCACGTACGCCCGCACTGGGAAGCTCGCCCCTCCCACCCACGCGATCGGTACCGCATGCAGCCGTCCGCCCGACTCCGGCACCGCCGCCAGGTTCGTCATGTGCTCGCAGATCGGGATCCCCGCGCCCAACAGCGCAGTGTGCGCCGGTCGAGAAGCGTCGCCCGTGTCGTCGATGTTCAGCGAGTCGATGCCCACGAACAGCGCACCCTGCCGCACGAGCATCTCGCACGCGTCGGCCGTCAGGAATGGATTCGGTCCGAAATATTCCTCAGTCCCCCAACGAAGCGAGAAATCCGTCCGGACCAGAACCGCCCGATAGCGCATCTCGACCCCGGCCAACGCCTCCGGGCCGATCGCGCGGTCGGCTGCACCCGAGCAGTCCACGACCACCGTCTCCAGGTCGGCCAGCCGCTCCAGCGGCAGCCCCGCCAGGTCCGCGCCACCCCGATAGCGATGGATCGGCGAGTCGACATACGTGCCCGTGTTCCCGCACAGGTGCAGCGACGCGATGAAAAATTCCGCCTTGCCCTGATAGCGCTCGCGCGACGCGTCGTAGTCGAACACGACGTCGACCGACGGTTCCGGCAGGCCCGGGTACGTCTTCATCCCCGGCACGACCTGGTGGCTGACCTCGATGAAGCTCAACCCCGGTGGGCGACGCTCAACCGGTCGAGCCGGCTCGCCACGAGCGTGAACCCATGATGGAGCCGGCGGTAGTACGTCGGCCGCGACAGGTGCAGCCTCTCCATGATCACCTCGTGGCTCCCCACCCGCTTGACGTAGTAGTCGAGCAGAAGGTGCCCAGACTCCGCGTCGCGCGGTGAGGTCGACGCTGCCAGCTCGCCGATCACGTCGATGAGGACCTCTCGCAGCTCCACCGCCGCCGAGCCTCCCGACGCAACACCCGGCAGCCTGGCCAGCGGGCTCCGGCCCAGCGATTCGGGCGTCCCCAGGTCGTCCAGCGCCGACCGCACCAATTGC
>VBGE01000231.1 GCA_005880345.1 Chloroflexota bacterium
CGAGCCTTGCGATGCCGACCTCGAAGGAGACCCTGGTGCGGTGCGACGGCTTCTGGAAGAGCATGGCGAGATGGCGGCCCTCGAGGGGCCGCTCGCGCCACCGGCCGGCCTTGATCGAATGGGCCAGGTCGAGGGTGGCTCGGAGCTGGGCCCGGTCGAGGTCGGCCAGGTCGAGGAAGTCGCTTCCCTGGAGCGAATTCAATGGAGCGATCATGATCGCTCACTTCCTCAGAGTCGGGGCTCTATGAGCTCCCCCGCCACGACCGGCGAGATCTGGAGGTCGCGGACGGAATCGAACTCGGGCAGGCGGGTGCGCAGCCGGGCGTCGTCGCGCAGGCGGACGATGAGGTCGCGGCAGGCATTCGGCTGCAGGCCGAAGGCGGCGGGCTTGAAGGTGAGCGGCGCCTCGTTCTTGAGCTGGATCGTCAGGCTGTCTGTCACGCGCACGTCCGGCCAGGAGTGCGGGTCGGACAGCGTGACGGTCTCCATCGCGGTCCACACAGCACGCATCTCGTGGCGTCCCTGGATGACGAGCAGGCGGTCGCGGAAGAAGCACAGGCGCGCGGGCGGCCAGGTGACGAATTTGAGGATCGCCCAGGCTGCGACTGCGGTTGCTCCTGCTGCGCCCGCTGTGAGCGCGAATCCAGCGGTCGCTCCCTGCGGGACGTTGAACGCGGCGACCGCGAGGGCCGTGAACAAAACTGCCCACGATGCGGCGGCCACGCCGACGGTCACGATCGAACGGTGCGATCGAACGTAGATCAGGCTCGCCCCACCACCAACGAGTAGTGTATTCCCGAAAAGTGGACGTGCTCGCCGAGCGCTCGGCCATCGATGCCGCGGTGTCGGGGAAGACGGTCTGCACCATCTTCTCGGACGCGGTCCGTAAGTGGGGCGACAAGCCCGCGCTGCGCTGGAAGGAGAACGGAGACTGGCGCACGCTCACGTGGAGCGAGTATCGCGACGAGGTCGCCGCGGTCACCCTCGCGCTGCGCTCACTGGGCTTCGGGCCTGGACAGTTCGGGCTGATCATGGCGCGCAACGCGCCGGAGCACGTGATCGCCGACCTGGGCATCGTCCACGCAGGCGGCGCGGCGATCAGCGTCTACAACACGCTGGCGCCGGAGCAGATCGAGTACGTGGCGAATCACTCCGAGGCCTCTGTCGCGTTCGTGGAGGACGAGGGGTTCCTGGCCAAGTTCATGGCCATCCGCTCGTCGACGCCGCATCTGCGCCACGTGGTGCTGATCCGGGGCAACGCTCCCGACGGCGGCGGCGACGGCGTGATGACCTGGTCGTCGCTGCTGGAGCGCGGACGCGAGCTGGTCGCGGCCAATCCGTCGGCCTTCGCGGAGTCGTGGCGCGCGGTCGGGCCGGAGGACACCGTCTCTTTGATCTACACGTCGGGGACGACGGGACCGCCGAAGGGCGTGGTCTATTCGCACAACAACATCGTCTGGACGCTCGAGTCGATCAACAACCGGTTCTGGCACCTCGAGCCGCAGACGCTGATCAGCTACCTGCCGCTGGCGCATGTGGCCGAACGGTTCACCTCGCAGTGGGGCGGCATGTTCGCCGGGCACGAGGTGTGGCTGTGCCCGGACCCGAACACGCTGCTGCAGTTCCTGCTCGAAGCGCGGCCCACTCTGTTCGTGGGCGTGCCACGGGTATGGGAGAAGCTGATGGCGGGGATCAACGCGGGGGTCGCGGCGGAGCCGGACGAGAACAAACGCAAGATGGTGCAGGGCGCCGTTTCGGCGGCCATTTCTTCGTACAGGCTGCGGCGCGATGGGCAGCCCGTGCCTCCCGAGCTTGCCGCCGCGGTCGAGAAGGCGCAACCGCTTTTCATGCTGCTGCGAGCCAAAGTTGGCCTGGACCGGTGCGAGCTGCCCGTCACCTCCACCGCGCCATGCCGCCCCGAGCTGCACGAGTTCTGGGCCGCCCTGGGCCTCCCGCTGTTCGAGGTGTGGGGCATGAGCGAGCTGACCGGGCCGGCCACCGCCGTGCCTCAGGAGGCGCACCAGGCGCCGTCGATCGGGCGGGCCATCCCGGGCGTGGAGGTGAAGCTGGGCGAGGACGGCGAGATCCTGGTCCGGGGCGGCAACGTGATGGTGGGTTACTACAAGGAGCCGGGCAAGACGTCCGACATCATCGACGCGGACGGTTGGGTGCACAGCGGGGACATCGGCGAGTTGGGCGCCAACGGGCAGTTCCGGATCATCGACCGCAAGAAGGAATTGATCATCACGTCGTCGGGCAAGAACATCTCGCCCGCCAACCTCGAGGCGCTGGCCAAGTCGAGCCCGATCATCGGGCAGGCGGTCGCGGTCGGCGACTCGCGGCAGTTCATCTCGGTGCTGGTGGTGCTCGACCCGCAGGTCGCGCCGGCGTGGGCGAAGGCGCGGGGCGTGGACGCGGCCTCGCTGCCCGAGCTGGCGGAGGACCCGGTGGTGGTCGAGGAGATTCGCCGGGCGCTGAACGTGGCGAACACGCACCTGTCGCGGATCGAGCAGTTCAAGCGGTTCACCATCCTCGGCACCGAGTGGACCCCGGAGTCGGAGGAGCTGACGCCGACGCTGAAGCTCAAGCGCCGGGTGATCTACAGCAAGTACCAGCCGCAGATCGAGGCGATGTACGCGACGCCTCCGGGCGGGCACGCGGTCGACGCCGCCCGCGAGGAGAGCTGAGGGTTAGCCCCTCCGGCGCCTGCGGCGCCACCTCCCCATGAATGGGGAGGAGGAGCCTACTTCTTTGGTCTGTAGGTCATCACCGCCTCCGTGAACAGCCTTGTGGCAAGCCTGGTTTTGGGCTCGCCGGTGCGGGTCGCGAGCTTGCTGAGCTGGTCGACGACCCTGGGTTCGACGCTGAGGCGGTAGAGCTGCTTGACGACGGGTGGTTTGGTTTTCATGGCGGTCAGTCTGTGGTTCGTTCGGGGCCACGCCAACCCAGGTTGTTAAGAGCGAGAATTTTCGCGCTGTGCAGGGAGACGTCCGCTGGCACCACGGGCAGACG